>DASUEL010000441.1:0-4398 GCA_036275095.1 Bdellovibrionales bacterium | reverse complement strand
ATATTACTAAAGAATATCTGCTTTCGGGGACTTTAGCTCAATTCGAGTTGGGCGGCAAGGTGTGAACTGTAGGTTTTTGCTCAACAGGGGCGTTCACGGACCCGGCGACTTCAGCCACGACGGGAGCGGTGGGCGCCTGCGCGATGAAGTTCGTTTCGGAGGTCAGCGTGATACCGCGGTACGTTTGGGAGGTCGCATTCACGTTATTGGCTTCTTTGGCCACGGAGACATGCTGGATCAAATCGGTCGTTGCGTTCGCCAAGTCTTGAGCTCCGTCACGATCGGCTCCGGCGACAGCGACTACGAAACCGATCGAAAGAAAGGCCAGCGAAAACACTCGGAATACACGTTCTGCCATATCCACCTCAGTCCCATTCATTGGGACGACAAGACCCATTGAGCAAGATCCGGGCCCGTTGAACCCTGCAATAGGCGCACGGAGAGCCGGAAAGGTGCCGTTGAATGGCGCTGATGAAGGTAATTTTTATCGGAGTGCCCAGTACACTGACAGTCGCTCGTGCAAGACCTCTGATTCCTTCACGATTTGAAATACGGCGAATGCCGGCTCGAATGGCAAGGCCATTGGCCAGGCTCATTGGCGTGATGCGCCCATTTCGTCATAATGGGAGTGGGTGCTACTGACTGCAATTGCCACATATCTTTTCCTATCGATGTCCACGGCGTTGGCGGAGTGCTCGACGGAAGAGCTCGTCATGTCCGCTCACCATTCGGAAAACTCGTCAGCAATCTGTAAATCGATAATGTCCGTTCCTGAGCTGAAGAGGGCGTGCGACAAAGTCGCTCCTGAAATGCGCTTGCCTTGTGCCGGGGGCATCCAAACCTGGAGAGATTGGGTGCCGCAAGCGCGCCGCATATCCGCCGTTCTTCAAGGCGCGTATAACGCGGTTTGGTCAGTCATGGCGCCGGTCGGTTCTTGGATGATTCAGCAGTTTTGGGGTGATCGGCTTTTGGCTGAAACGAAAGAAACCTATCAAGCGGCGGCAAGCCTGATAACAGGGCGCCCTGTTCCTCAAAACAGGAGCGCGGTCCAGCCGAAGACTTTGGAAAAGAACCCCGGTTTGAGCCAGGCCCTCGGCTACCTGTCCACTCTTTCACTGCGCGATTTGCAGGCGATCAAAGACAAAATCAGGTCATTGCTTCTCGAAAAAAATTTGGAGTTCGCGTGCATGCGTAGCGATGCGCAGGAAGCCATGATGATTCAATTTCTCGTTGAGCTTTCGTTTCCTCCGGCGGCCTTGTTTCAATTCGTTCGTGTCGCCAAATCGGCGAAGAACCTCAAAGAAGTTTACAAGCGCATGGGTGTCTTCTCCCGGAACATGGACGACGCCACCGCTCGTCTCAACGTCGTGCACAGGTATCAGGGGCAGGTCGCCGGAAACTCCGATAACTTCATTTTCTCCAATTTTGATGAGCTCACCCTCAATCAACAGCTCGCTCCGGCAGGCCAAGCCCGTGACATCGAACGCGTCGGGAGGCGTCTCGAGATCACCTCATCGGAGCCCGCGCTGATCTCGCTTTCCGACGAATACTACGTCGAGTTCTACGGCGCGGAAAAGGAGTTCTTCAGCCGCCGCCCCGGCTCTCAAACGCGCGATCCGAAGAAGAATACCTTGGTCATCGTGGGAGACGATCCCAATAAGCCAGGGTGGGTGGTCGTCGAGCGTGCTTCGGGCACCGGCGACATCATTCAGTTCTCCGTGCCACGACAAGGTTTTCAGGCCAACGGCCGTCAATGGACGGCGACGGTTCGAACCTCGCAGCGGACGGCTCACGAGATCAGAATTTTGGATGTGACGACTTCGGAGGGCATTGCTTCCAGCGTGAACATAGAAAAGGTCTTAACCGCCATTCAGTCGCTGCCCTTGAGGCAAATCGAAAACCTCGACTCCGTCAGGTTAGTGGCGTGGCCGCAGGTTAAACCGGGCGGCTTCATAAATTCCGACCGGGCCGTGGGCCAAACTCGAACCATGAACCTCGTCATCGATCCTAATCGGGAGACTCTGGAAGAAGTCACTCACATGGTAAGCCACGAGTTCACTCACAATTTCGCGTCCACGCGGTTGGGTGATATCGATCCGGATGCCTATGCTGAGGTTTTTCGGCGGGACGGTGGGCGCTACGTGAGCCGCTATTCGGCGAATACGCGGAACGAAACATATCGAAATCAAATCTCTGAAGACGTGGCGGAAATGGGCGCGCTGTACATCATGACCGACGGCGGAAGAACGCTTTCGGCCGCCCAGAGGGCTGCCCTTCAGCATCGCTTGAGCTTTTTTGACGGCTATTTCAGGGCTCACCCCGAAACCTTGAGAGACTCGCGCCAGTTCGTGACGAATACATTGAGGGGCAGGGGTATATCGATGCACGAATCGGCCGCCGGTCTCGTCATCGTCGCGCCGGGAGGTGCCGCGCTCCTGCCCGGAACCAGCCGGAGCGAAAGCGGAAGAGCCCGCTGAATTCAGTTGTAGGATTAGGGCGTTCGGTGCGGGCCTAAGGCGTGCACGCGGGGGTACAAGTGAACTCGTTCAAGACGGTGCGCAATTGCGAGTCGGCGCCGACCTTCAGCTGCTCGAGCAAAGCGCACGTGATTTTGGCGTCTCCCGTCGTTTTTCGCCAAGCGGCCCATTCCGCCTTGTTCGTAATCTTCGGGAGCACCGGGGCCTTGCCTGCGGCCGGCGGCTCGGGAAACACGACGTGCAGCTCCTCGTCGGGCAGTTTTTGTTTGAGCTCGAAATGAATTTGGCCGGGCTCCAAACACGTCGCCTTCGGGTAATTGGTATGGACGAGGGTGACTGGCATCCACGCGGGAAGCTTCAGATGGATCGAGATACGCTCTGGCGCGGGCGGCGCCCAAAGTGACAACGGAGTCAGATAATAAATAAGGTTCTCGAAGAGACCGGGTGCCCATTGTTCGCTGCCGGGTTTGACTTCGGACTTGAGGGGATACCAAGGCTTGCCGCCGTTTTCGATGGCCTTCGTGCTGAACCCGGTCGAGTAATCGACGCCTTGGTTGTAAGAAGTCTTCAAGGTGTACGTCTTGCCCTGTTCGAACGAGGCCTTCCAGAAATAGCCGTGTAGTGGGACTTCGCCGACATCAAAAGTCTTCGAACCTGCTTTGTGCGAGGCCGCGCGAATCGCTCCTTCGCTGAGCAAAGTGACGGGTTTACCGTCGATCGTAACCTTGAAGCCCGTGGCGCCGGGAAAGCTGCCGGAGCAGCAAAGCTCCTCACCTTTTTCGTCCGCGAAATCGGTTGACCACTTCAAAACCGGAAAGCCCATCTGCACATCGGCCTGCGATTTGAGTGCCTGGATCTTATAGACCGCGCTGACTCGCCATTTCGCGATGAACGTCGAGCTGAACTTGCGCGGATCGCAGTCTTTCGCCCGCTTTCCGACGCCGAGAAATCCGTTGAACTTCGGCTGTTTCAGCGCCCCTTTGGGCAAAATGAGCTCATAGCACGCGGGCGGACTTATGGGCTCGAACGTCAAGGTCTCTTCGAGGACGCGGAGCCCCTCGTTCGTGACGGGAACCATGTCGCTTCCGGCGCCCTGGTAGAAGCCGTCATTGGCGAGCGCGGTTGACGAGATGAATGCGAACAAAATTGCGAGTGTGACTTTCATATGGTTACTCCACGATTTGAAAAGACGCTTTGGCCTGGTCGAGCGTAAGAGCGTTGAAATGCCACCATTCGTGCGGGATCGCGATGAAGCCGGCCGCGACCATGGCGTCGCGCAGAAGCCTGCGGTTATCGAGATGTTCGCGAGTGAGGAGTCCTTGCTCGAAGAACTCGTTTTCACGGGAAGGCTCCGAAATCGGGCGGAAGTCGTCGAAGCCGGAGCCCATGTCGAGCTCGCGGCCCTCGCCGTCGGCGAGAGTCAGATCGACAGCAAAGCCGAAATTGTGGAGCGAGCCGCGATTGGGATTCGCCACGTATTTTTCGTAGGGGGTTCCCTCGACTTTCGAGAAAAGCTTTCGCTGCGCGCTTCTGGGCCGAAGCGCATCCAGAATCAGAATTTGGGTGCCCGGGCGTTTCTCGAAGATCAACGCCGCCGCACGACGAAGCTTCTCGGCCGCGAATTTGTGAAGATAGGCGCGATTGAATTCACCGTAGACGTTTTCGCCCGTGAAGTTGTTGGTGCTCGCATAGCGCAAATCGATCTTGAACCCATTGAAATGCGTCAGCTCGACAAACGGATCGCCAATCTGCATTTCCATGGGTCACTCCACGATTTTTTGGGTATCGCGAACTTTGGCCGCGGGGAGCGCGTCGTAGTGCCACCACTCGTTCGGCAGCTGCAAAAAGCCCGCGCCCGTCATGATTTTGCGAAGAAGTTTTCGGTTTTCGAGCTGCTTGGCGGTGAGTTTCCCCGCCTTTA
>DASUEL010000440.1:0-7487 GCA_036275095.1 Bdellovibrionales bacterium | reverse complement strand
CGCGGGTTACCGCGAGATAAGCCGCCGCCTGATCGTCGTTCTCAGTCGTCCACTTTTCGTAAACGGTGAGGCCACCATCGGCGAACTCGCTGTCACTGATACCCGTGCGAAGCAGAATTTCGCCTTGGGCAGGCGAAAGGTCCCTGAATCGTGCGAACGAATGCGCGACGTTGTAAGATGCGCACTTGCCGTTTGAATTGCAGTAGTTCGGATCATTGACGGCGGCCGGGGCCTTGGAGGCAAGGAGCAACGCCATGACCAGTACGCGGGACCAGAGTGTCGTCATCCGTGACTCCCCTCGAGATAGAACTTCAGTCTATGGGAATTATTTGCCGCCGTCTCCAGGACCAAGGCCATGAAACAGGCTCTGGCATTGGTCCTGGTGTCAGCGTGCTGGCGATTAAGGAAGGAGCTGAAGCCGCGTGGAGCCGATTGGCACCCGCATCACGCGCATGTAGCCCTTGTCGTCGCAAACCGCGATGACGAGATCGGTGCCGACTTGGATCGCGTTCACGTCGACGTTCGGCACGTCGAGTATGATGGCATCGCGCGCTCCCCACGGCCGGAGGAGCGCGAACGACTTGCCACGCCCCTCATGCACCGTTCCGCCGAGAACCCATGGAACGCCGTCGATCATCGAGATTTGAGAGACGCCTTCCCAGCGCCACGGCGCGATCGTGAGATCGATGTCCCGTCCGTCGGGGCCGATCCCACGAATGGCACCGTATCCGCCGTACGCGATGTAATCGCCGGTCATGGTGACTTGATGAATCGGCGTCTGCGCCGGAAACTCGCCGAGCGGAGTTCCATCGAGCGAGAACTTGTACAAACGGTCTCCCGCATGGCTCGTCAGCGTGAGCTTTCCGTTTCCAAGCGCAAGTCCATAGTAGCCGGTCGCGAACACGCGGTTGTCGACGGCCGTTCTGAAACCGCCGCCCAAATACGCGGAGGCCCAGTGCCCGTCGCGCGCGAAAAACAAGTTTCCTTCGACGAGAGAGGGATCATCGTTGGTCAGCCGCGGTATCCACTCGCCGACATTCACTTCATACCTGCGCGCGCCCCCGGCATCGCTATAGGTGACGAACGTCAAAACACCTGGCCGAATCCACTGGCCAGAGTAGCCGGGGCCCAACCCATTTGAAAGATCGTAATTCACACCCGTGGCGAGATCGGTCACGCCTGTTGTCCCGAATCCCCACGTCACATAGCGGCCGTCGGGTGAAACCTTCGGAAACCACGCCGCGGGCCGCTCGTAAATCACCTGATACGGCGTCGAGGGCTGAGGTACGGGCGTCGGCGACGGAGTCGGTGTCGGTGCCGGTGTCGGCGTTGGTGTTGGCGTGGGAGCCGGTGTCGGTGTTGGAGTTGGAGCCGGCGTCGGTTCAGGTGTCGGTGTCGGCACAGGTGTCGGCACAGGCGTTGGCGCTAGCGGCGCATAGAGCTTCTCGAAAAACTCGCGGCTCGTGCCCAGCGAAACGGCGATGTCGGCGAAGTGCCCGCGGTCGGCTTCTGGGCCGTAAATCGCGGCGCCGGCCGGGTCGACATCTCGCCCGGGACCCAAGAGGCCGTCATAAAGCCTGCCGAGAATTTCTCTCGGCCCGCGTTTTTCTGAAACGTTTGTGCGAAATTCGTCGCTCTCCGCAATCGCGCGCAGCACGCGGCGCCAACCGGCGAACCCTTCTTGAAGCAAGAGCTCCCGGTAACCTTCAAGCCCGCCCTCGTCGGGGTCACGCCATAAAATTCCGGAGTAGGCCCTGGCGACGGCTCTCCCGGCGCTCTCAAAGGTGAAGCCTTGAAAGTATTCCGGCACTCCCCCCTCGGGCGGCGGAGTCTCGCTCTTTACGGAGTCGACCGGATGCAAAGGCGAAGCCCCGCTGCAGCCCGCGAGCGCTGCCGTGAACGCCAATGCCAGTAAAGGTTTCAAGCTCATCAGTCCTCCCAGACCGTGAGCTTATTCGGTGCCTCAGGGGTGAATCTTGAATCCGTCCGGTCCAGCCGCGGCCCAGACGAGATGAGCCGTCGAAGTGAGTCCGGTCCAGTGGCCTTTTCGGTCGAGGGCAATGAAGCCGAACTCGGCGTTCGCGCGCTTCGCATCGGCCACGAGTTTTCGCGTCACTTTGTCGAAGTTATGGCCGGCCTCGACGAGCGTGCAGATCCGCGCGGCCGCCGCAAAGTCGACGATGTGCTCGCCGGTTCCGGTCGCGGAGACCGCGCACACCCGATTCGAGTAATTGCCCGCAACCGTCGGGCTGTCGGAAACACGAAACGGATACTCGTACCCGCGGCCGCCCGTCGAAGTCGCCGCCGCGAGCCTGCCCTTTTTGTCGAGGGCGACGGCTCCGACGGTTCCCGACTTCCCGCGCTTTTTCTTATTGAAGGCCGCCCAGGCTTTTTCGGTATAGGGAGAGGCGAATTCGAAGCCGTTTTCGCGCGCGAACTTTTTCGCGCCGGCGCCGGAAAGAACTTTAGACTCGAACGTAGCGAGCCGTTTTGCGAGAAGCACCGGGTTTTTTACGCCTTCGACGTTGACCACGCCTGAAAACCTCTGGCGCTCGCCATCCATGAGTGAGGCGCTCATTCGAATCTTTCCGTCACTCTGGATTTTCGAGCCCCGCCCGGCGTTGTAGAGCTCGTCGTCTTCGAGCAGCTGCACGGCCCGCACGACCGCCGCTTCGGCCGTGGCGCCGCTTTCGAGCAAGGCGTAGGCGTCACGCAAAATATGCTCGAGCGATTCGTAAAGGATTCGCCATTTTTTGCCGCTGGAAGGGCGCGAACCCGCACCGCCGTGAATGAGAAGTATCGGGCGCGTCGACATGACCCGAAATTTCGGCCCGAACCGGGCCGAAGTCAATGATACCAATTTGAAGTTTGAACGCAGTGAGTGATCGCGCCCATCAACTCGTTGGGCACGATCGGCTTCGCGACATGCTCGTCGAATCCGTTTTCCAGCGCCCGCTCCCGGTCTTCTTTCATGGCATGCGCCGTCAGGGCCACGATGGGCCGGCGATAGCCTTTTTTGCGAAGCTGCTGCGTCGCCGTCAAACCGTCGAGCACCGGCATTTGAATGTCCATGAGAACCAAGTCGTAGTTGTGGCTCAGCGCCATTTCGATGCCTTCGCGGCCATCATGCGCCACTTCGACTGAAGCTCCACGTTTCGTCAACAGGTGCTCCACAAGCGCCCGGTTGTCGTCGGAGTCGTCGACGACCAGAATCTTGAGGCCCGATAGGCTGTCCGCGCGGGGCCCTGCGGGGCTCGGAGCATGGCCATCGTCGCTCATCACCGACCGCCCCACGGCGACCGTCGCGACGAACGCACTGCCATGACCGGGTGTCGATTCCACGAGTCGCACGTCGCCGCCGAGCGCCTCCGCGAGCCGGCGCGACAAGAACAAGCCGAGTCCGGTGCCGCCTTTACCCTTGCAGGTTTTGGTTTGACTGAAGGGCTGGAAGAGCTTTCCGTGATCGGAAGGGTCGATTCCCGAGCCGCTGTCGCGCACGAGAAATTCGATCTTCCCGTCTTCGAGCCCGCTCATGCGAACCGTGAGCGATACGTCGCCGGCTTTCGTGAACTTGATCGCGTTGCCGACGAGATTGATGAGAATCTGCCGGAGGCGCGTCGGATCCGATTGAATGGTTTCGGGAACGCCCGGCTCGAGGTTCACCGCCAAGCGTATGTCTTTGGCCCGTGCCTTTTGGCTCAAAAGCGCAACGACATCTGAAACGAGTCCGTTGATTGAAACTGGGCCGCGTTCGACGTTCAGGCGCCCCGCCTCTACTTTCGATAAATCTAGAATGTCGTCGATCAAGCGAGACAACTCCCTTCCGTTGCGCCCGATAATGTCCAAATACCGGCGTCGGTCACTTTCCTTGATTTCTTGTTCTTTCAAGACTTCGGCGAAGCCGAGAATCGCCCCGAGTGGCGTGCGAATTTCATGGCTCATGGCCGCGAGAAAGCTGCTTTTCGCGTGGCTAGCGACTTCGGCCGACCGTTTCTCCTCACTGAGGCGCTGCAGGTGCGTCCGCTGCTCGGTGACGTCTTCGACGAACGAGATCGTTCGTACGGGGCGGCCGTCGGAGTCGTAAACGAACACCGCGTTTATGGAGACCCAGATGACTTCGCCTGATTTTCGAACGTAACGTTTTTCGATGTGAAAGGGCCGTCCGCTCTGCTGAACTTCGAGCAGGCTCTCGCGGGTCCGTGCTTGGTCATCGGGATGAGTCAGGTCATTCACCGTCATGTTCAAAAGCTCGAGCGCGGAAAAACCGGTTATTTTGCAAAACATGTCGTTCACGCGCAAGAATCGCCCATCGGGCCCAAGCTGACAGCACCCGAGCGGCGCGATTTCGAACATCGCCCGAAACTCGCGCTCGCTGTCGCGCAGAGCCGCCTGCATTCGGCGCTGCTCGCGAATGGCCAGTACTTGGTTCGTCACGTCCATTCCAAAGACGATGACTCCGGTCGCCCGGCCGTCCTGATCGCGCAGGGGCTGAAATACCGCATTCACGTAATTTACAAATAGGTGGCCATCAAGGGCCCGGCGGCGGATCGGCAACTCGCTGACGGCGAAGGGCTGCCCGGTCGCGAGCACCTTCTCGACCGGAGCGACGAACGTTCGCCGGTCTTCACCCGCGTGAACATCCTCGAGGCGCCTGCCCGTGAAACGCGATGGACCTCCGACCCGCGAGAAAAACTCGGCGGCGCTCGGATTGACGAGCTCATAGCGCAGATCAGGAGCCGATATCATCGTGATCATCGCCGGAGCCTGCATGAATAAATTTTCGAGACGTAGACGCTGCCCCTCGGCGTCTGCGAACGCGCGGCGCTCGCGATCCAAGGCGGCGGTGAGCTGCTGCTGGCTCCGCTGCAATGCGAGCTGCGATTTACGGTAATCCGACGCGATCGCGGCCAGGAGCACCGAAAATGCCGTCAGCGCCGACAAGAAAATCTGGGCCGTGAAAAGGCCTTCGGTAGGCGTCGCGCGAACGAAGGGGCCGATGCCCGCGATCGTGCAATGGAGCGTGACCAAGGCGACGACAAACGCCGAAGTGATCGTTCCTCTGACGCCGAAACGAAGAGCGGCCCATACCAGGACCGGAAAGAGCATATAGTCGATCGCGTAGGTGTCGAGCGCGCGGGCCATGGCCCCGGAAGCGGCCAGCGTGACGAAGAGAAGCGTCGTAAATAGCAGGATCGACTCGGGCAGCTGTGACGGATGCTGCAACAGGCGGCGCGAACGGGACCAAATCAGCAGGGTGGAGCCGACGATCAGCGCGCCGGAGGCGTCGCCGAACCACCACGCGCTCCAAACGAGCGGTACCTGGGCGCTCGGCAACAGGCCGGTCAAGACCAGCGTTCCGACTCCGAAAGTGGCACTGACGACCGGCGCGGCCAGGCTTGCGATCAGCACGTACCCTAGCACGTCGCTTCGACGTTCCATCTTGCTGTCAAAGCCGCGATACTGCACGAGCCAGTGCGAGGCGAGCACGGCTTCAAACGAGTTCCCCGCGGCGATTCCGATCGCGGTCGTAAGGGGCCAGTCGTGTTTCAGCAGCACGGCTATGACCGCAAGCGCGATACCCGGCCAGACTCCGCGGCCGTAGAGCACGGCGAACGCGATCGCGATGCCCGACGGTGGCCAAACGAGCGCCGCCCGGCCTTCTACGAGCGGGAGCTTCAGGCTGTAGTTCGCGGCGGCGAAATAGACAATCGCAAGCACCCCGATGACCAAAAAATATTTCGCGTCCCAACCGGTCTTTGAATCCGATTCCGCAGCCGCCACGGCCCCACTCCCACATTCTACCGCGAACAGAAAATTCCGCTTTTGCCTTACCCGTACCCGACGACGCGACAAGAATCCAACCGCTCGGCCAAGTATGCACGAAATTAAACAGTGTGAATTTAATCAAAGTATCGAGTTAAGCGCCGGGGTTTAGCACGCATGTGCCGGGATAGAATCATAAAAGTTCTGTCATGTAATTTTTCAGGATGCCGCGAAGCAAATGTCATCCAGTTTAATATTTAAACCAAACAGGGTTTAATATGTAACCTCACCGCCGCGCGATTATGTTGCACAGTGTGAGAAGGGCGCGAAGCTTCCCGTCTTGGTATCATTGGACAAACGTCTTGGTGTCTGCCTAAGCTTGTGACGTAGGACGGTGCTCTACAAAAAAAGGGGGGAAGATGCGGAACATCCTGCTTGGGATTATCATTTTGGCTTCAACCGCACTCATAAAACCGGCCCACGCGGCCGATTCTTGTGCGCCGAGCGGCTCAACTCAAGGAGAACAAGCGAAGTGTTATGCCGCCCGCGTCGAGCGGTTCAGTCATCACGCGCATCAGTATGCCCGCTCGTTTTCGGACTGGAACGATTCCGCCCAACAACAGGCGGTTTACGCCCTGTGGAACCTGAGCCGCTTCGCCTCGGCCTACAAAAGGCGCGTCGAAAAGAACATCACGACCTTTGAGACTACCAAAGCTCTCTTCGGCGACACCGTCACCCGCTACCACATGGCCTACGGCGAATCGCAATTCTTGGATGGCGTCACGCAAATGCAGGTTCGAAACTGGCTATGGCAGGTTCGAAGCGATTTGAGCAAGCTATCGAAGCTTTACCCAAAGCAATAGAGGGCGGATCGCGACCTTGCCAACCGGCAAACCAGCGGTCAGCCTAAGGTCTGAGGCGGGCTGGCACCTATGTCTGGATTATGCCCGTCTTGCGATGAATGGTTTCACTGAACGCTGCCACTCGCGGAAAATAATTCCTATGACGTAGGGCCCGCCCGCGGGCCGAATGTCGAGGAGGTTATATGACCGCGTCTCGCGCTCGCTTGTTCGCAGCACTCACCTTGGCCGCGCTCGTTCTGAACGGAGCCTGCAAGTCTTCCGATTCGGGGCCCGCTCCCGAGACACCCCCGAATAACGAAACCCAGCGGCCGCCGCCTGAAGAAATTCCTCCGACCGAGACGTACGAGCCTTCCGCTAAAGATGCGATCGCCCGCTCGGTCGACGAGCGCCTGCAGACGTACCACTCCCCCCACGGCCTCGTGTACGCCGCGTTCTATCGCGAAGCCGGCGCCAAAAATCTTCTGAAGTGGGAAGGTGTCGCCGATTCGGCGCTCTGGAGCGGCACCTATTTGGCCGCGCAAGCCTTCAGGTTCCGCGTCACCCAAGATGCGCGGGATCTCGACGGCCTACGCCGCACGCTTGAAGCCGTTAGGAAACTCTCGTCAATCAACGGCGACGGCCTGCTCGCGCGGCACTTCTTTCCGGTGAACGACCCTACGGTTGACGCGTACCTTTTCGACAACGCCGACTTCGGAAACGTAATTCGCAAAAACTTCGAGGGCACCGAGTACTATTATCTCACGCGAACGAGCCGCGACCAGTACGCGGGCATATTTTTCGGCCTCTCCGTCACCTACAGCCTCATAAACGACGCCGGGGTTCGCTCCACTGTCAGGGACATCGTCACCCGCCTGACCGAGT
>DASUEL010000439.1:0-2454 GCA_036275095.1 Bdellovibrionales bacterium | reverse complement strand
AAGGGCTTTGCTTCAACCATCAAGCAAGCCAAGAAACTCGTTGAGAGCGAGACCACCGAAGTTTGGGATATTCTCTCAGACGTAGTGAAAGAGCACCCGGTTCTCTTGAACCGCGCTCCGACGCTGCACAGACTCGGTATTCAGGCGTTCGAGCCCACGCTGCTCGAAGGCAAAGCCATTCAGCTGCATCCGCTTGTTTGTACGGCGTTCAACGCCGACTTCGACGGTGACCAGATGGCCGTTCACGTTCCGCTCTCGATCGAAGCGCAAGTTGAAGCTCGCGTGTTGATGATGTCGACAAACAACATCCTCAGCCCCGCCAACGGCCGTCCGATCATTAACCCCACGCAAGATATCGTACTCGGTATTTACTGGATGACCCGTATCCGCCCCGGCGCCAAGGGCACCGGTAAGATCTTCTCGGGCATCGATGAAGTCATCTACGCATACGACACCGGTAACATCGATCTGCAGGCCGCAGTCAAAGTTCGTATCAACGGCAAGCTGCAAGACACGAGCGTTGGCCGTGCGATCCTGAGCGACATCGTTCCGCCGGAAGTTCCGTTCGAAACGGTCAACCAGGTGATGACGAAAAAGCAGCTGGCGTCGCTGATCGACCAGTCTTTCCGTAAGGCTGGCGGCAAAGCTACGGTCATCCTCGCGGACAAGATCATGCAGCTCGGCTTCCGCTTCTCGACGAGAGCGGGTATCTCGATCTGCCTCGATGACATGATCATCCCGAAGTCTAAAGAGACATTGATCGGGCAAACCGAAGCGCAAGTTAAAGAGATTAAGCAACAGTACGACGAAGGCCTCATCACCGACGGCGAACGCTACAACAAAGTCGTGGACCTCTGGGCCCAGACAGGTGATCGCGTCGCGAAAGAGATGATGGGTCAGATCGAAACGCAAGAGTTCGACGTCGCCGGCAAAAAGTCCGTCGGCCCGAGCTTCAACTCGATCTACATCATGGCCGATTCAGGCGCGCGGGGCTCCGCAGCTCAGATCCGCCAGCTCGCCGGCATGCGCGGCCTTATGGCCAAGCCGTCAGGCGAGATTATCGAGGCTCCGATTACGGCGAACTTCCGTGAAGGTCTGACGGTACTCCAGTACTTCATCTCGACCCACGGAGCCCGTAAAGGCTTGGCCGACACCGCTCTGAAGACCGCGAACTCAGGTTACCTGACCCGCCGTCTCGTCGACGTCGCTCAAGATTGCATCATTCTCGGTCTTGACTGCGGAACCGATGACGGCATGACCATCAGCGCTCTCATGGAGGGCGGTGAAGTGATTCAGCCGCTCGGCGATCGTATTCTCGGCCGCGTGGCCCTGAAAGACATCACCGATCCGTACAACAACAACGTGATCGTTCATACGGGTTCAGAAATCACCGAAGAGCACATCGCGCGCATCGACGATCTCGGCATCGAGAGCGTCGAGATTCGCTCGGCTCTTACCTGTAAGATGAAGCGTGGCGTGTGCGCCAAGTGCTACGGCCGCGATCTCGCGCGCGGTAGCATGGTAAATCTCGGTGAAACCGTGGGCATCATCGCCGCTCAATCAATCGGCGAGCCCGGAACGCAGCTCACGATGCGTACCTTCCACTTGGGCGGTACGGCGACTCGCGCGGTTGAGCAATCAACGCACGAAGCGCGCCATGACGGTACGGTGAAGTTCAACGGTGTCGTGTCGGTCCTCAACCGCCAAGGCAAACTGACCGTGATGAATCGTAACGGTGAATTGATTATCATCGACGAAACAGGCCGTGAGCGTGAGCGCTTCAAGCTCGTGTACGGCTCCGTGCTGAACGTTAAAGAAGGTGACGCGGTCAAGAAGGGCATGCCGCTCGCAGAGTGGGATCCTTACTCGAACCCGATCGTCGCCGAA
Organism: Bdellovibrionales bacterium; assembly: GCA_036275095.1. Taxonomy (GTDB): domain Bacteria; phylum Bdellovibrionota; class Bdellovibrionia; order Bdellovibrionales; family DASUEL01; genus DASUEL01. Next base: position 567 of record DASUEL010000439.1, on the reverse strand, counting down.
GTTTCAGCGACAGTGAAGTTCCAAGACATCGAAGAAGGTGTCACGATGACCGAACAGGTCGACGCCGTTACGGGCTTCTCGACCAAAGTGATCATTGAGCCGAAAGAGGCCGAGCAAAAGCCGACGGTCGTTCTTCTCGACAAATCCGGCCAGCCGATCAAGCTGCCGGGCCGTGAGGCTTTCGCTCGCTACGTTATTCCGGTCGGCGCTCAGCTGCTCGTGAGCAACGAGCAAGAGATCCACGCCGGTGACGTTATCGCGAAAATTCACCGCGAAACGACGAAGACACGCGACATTACCGGTGGTCTTCCGCGCGTTGCCGAGCTCTTCGAGGCTCGCAAACCTAAAGAGGCTGCGATCATTTCCGAAATCGACGGTTACGTCGTGTACGGAAAAGACGTTAAGGGTAAACAGCGCGTGATCGTCACCCCCGAAGTCGGCAAGCAGCGTGAATACCTCATTCCGAAGGGTAAACACGTTGCCGTTCGCGAAGGCGAGTTCATCAAAGCCGGTGAGCGCCTGATGGACGGCTCGACGAACCCGCACGACATTCTTCGCGTACTCGGT
>DASUEL010000438.1:0-2132 GCA_036275095.1 Bdellovibrionales bacterium | reverse complement strand
CGTCGAGATCAATGGACGCGACGAGCTCGCTCGCTTTTGTGGCGGCGTAGAGCGCGCTGAACTCGGCCGGTTGGGGCGCGCTGAAATTGACGGCCCCGATTTGGCTGAAATGGTTGAAGCGGGCGCGCGGAAACGCTTTCTGAAGTTTTTCAATGACGGTCTTGATTTGCTGGGGCCTAACGCCGGGCTTGAATGTCGCGAGGCCGGAGTTCACCGCGTGATAGGACTCGCCGTCTCGTTCGCGTTTTGCGTAAATCAACGATTCCTCGCCATTCAAGCCGGCCTGATAAACGACGATGAGGCCTCGTTCGGGAATCACCGCCGGATCGACCTCCACGCGAAGCTCCAGCGCCGAATGGTCGAACGCGGGCAGATGATCAAGGCTCCCAGAGATGTCCGAATACCAAATCCCCAAATCTTTGCGTATGGAGCCCACCGGGTAAACCTGCTGAATTCGCGCCAGGCCGTGCGAATGAAAGCGCGCCAGATTTACGGTTACGGGCTCTGCATTGGCCAGGGCGGCGGCCAGAAGAATCGCGATGACGGCGATTAGTAATCTCATGGTGGGCTCCCTCACGTCGCGTGACTAAAGCGGGTGAATTTGTTCGTGGGTCCTAAGCACCACGAACGGCGAGGCCGTGTAAAGCACAAAGTGAATTGTGTTTACATTTAATGAGCTGTCGGAGCGGGGATTACACGTCCTCGGAGTAGTCGTAGACGATCGTCATCAACGAGTTCAGCAGGCGGTTGTGATCAGAAAGTTTGAGAACTTTCAAAGGAGACGGCTCGTCCCGATCGTCGGGTGGAACCAAAATCTGATCCTGGACGAAGCCTTCGAGAATTTTTTGGATTTGCTCGTCGGGAATTCCTTTTTCGCGCCAGCTCAGGACCTCGCGCACGCTGAGGTCGACCGCATTTCCGGTGATCCGGTCCTGCCGGTTGATGACTTTCGAGCGTTTCGCCGCCGCCAACAGGTGCGGCTTGAGTCCGCCTGGCAATGTCTGAAAGAACTCGAGAAAATCCTTTTGGAAGGCGAGCAAGCGAGGCGCGTAGCGCGGCCGCCAGGCGAGATCTCGGCTCGAGGCCGTGAACGAATGCATGAGCTTGTAGAGCTGGCGCGCCGAAAGCGGTTTCAGCTTCCGTTTCAGGAGCGCTTGGGGCAGATGGTAAAGAAAGCGTCTCATATTAAAGACGGCGGGCTTATTGAAGCCGTCGGGGAGCCGTACCCGTTTTCGGCGTGTTTTGGCCCGCTCGAAGCGGTTGAACGCCGCGTACAGCGATTCGACCCGTGGCTTTTGCTCGCGAAGCGCCCATTTGCGATACTTGCGTGACAAACCGATGCGGTACAGGAACCGCTCCAGCCGTTCCGCTTCGAACGTCTCCTCGAATAGACCCGCGATTTCGTGACCCCGGAAACTCGAAGCCGGTCTGTAACTGCCCGTCCGAAGGTAATTCTCGATCTGAAGAAACGAAAGCACGATCTGTTTCGCCATCTTTCGCTGCTCGCCAAGCGACGTGGACAAGCGCTCGACATCGTCGTAGCGATACTCATCGTGACGGAGGCCGAATTGCCTGACGCTGCCGTAATCGATGATTCCGCCGTTCATCAGCACGTTGTCGCCGTCCCAAGCGAGCCATACGAAAATATGGTCCACGTCCCAGCGCGCGGTCTGTCTGGCGAAGCTCAGCGCGACTTCACGCGCCGCTTTGGCGTAACGGTCTCTGTCGTCCGTCGAAAAGTTCCACTCGCCGTTCTGGTACTGGCGGTCGATCATGAAATCGAACGCGCGCCGGAGCGCTTTTCGATTTTTCTGCCGTAAGAACGAGAACAAATGAGCGGGCCTGAACAAGTTCGGCGCCGCCCGCACGCCGATGCCGGCGCCGCCGCCCACGTCGATGATCGCGAGCACGCGTTCCGTCTCGTGGCCTTGGTGGTGAAAGATTTCCGACATGAGCATGGCGCCATAGAGCTCGTCGAGGTCGGCAAGCCCGCAGCCGTAGCCGAAGCGGGTATTGCCGGTGCGCAAAAACGTTTTGGCCGCGACAGAACCAGGCGCGAGGCGAGTAACGCCCGTTCCCCGGCTGCTGACGTCCCATGTGATGCCCTGGTGACGGATGCAGCCGTTCCAGAT
>DASUEL010000437.1:0-9193 GCA_036275095.1 Bdellovibrionales bacterium | reverse complement strand
CGCCCCAGTTTCCAGGAGAGAATGCCTTCTCTTTTCAGTGATTTTGAAGGCGCGACCGGGTACCACCCGAGCGTCACGACGTCAGGGTTGTTAAAAACGGCATAAGAACGCATTGGCTGCGTATGAGGGTTTTCCAAACGGCTGGAGCCGTCCTTGGTTTTCTTGGTCCGGCAGAACCACATTCCGCACTCTCTCTGTTCGAGTTGTTCTATCGTAATAACACGTCGCGCAGGTTTGCAAGTCGCCTGTGTACTTTCCGGAGCGGGTTTACATAAAATATTCGAGTTAGCGGAAGCCACGGTTGATCGGCTCTCTAGCCTCAGGCTTCAACGCCCAAATGCAAGGATGCCAAGGGAATGAATCAGCTCACGCAGCATCAGGTGTTCAACAATCCTCAAGTGCTCATCGAAGGATGGTACTGGGCGTTTCGCTCAAGCGAATTGAAGCGCAAGAAAACCCGCGCGCATAACTTTCTCGGAAAAGAGCTCGTTTTTTACCGCGGCGAAGACGGCCGCGTCGTCGCGATGGACGCTTACTGCCCGCACATGGGCGCGCATCTCGCCGAGGGGCGCGTCGAGGGCAACGAGCTCCGTTGCCTTTTTCATTACTGGAAGTTCAGCGCGAACGGCGCGTGCACCGAGATTCCGTGCCAGCCGCAACACGACTTCGTTCCGAAAGTGAAGACCTATCCGGTCGAGGAAAAGTACGGAATGGTCTGGCTTTGGACGGGCGAGACGCCGAAACATCCGGTGCCGTACGTGCCGGAGCTCAAAGACGACCCGTGCGACGCGATTCTGGGAAACCAGTTCGAGAAGAACTGCCATCCGAGCGTCGTGATGATCAACGCGATCGACGCCCAGCACTTCAACTCCGTTCACAACATTCCGGTCGAACTGTATTTGAAGCCGGAGCGTGTGAACGAAAACTGCATCAACTTCAACAATCAGACAAAAATTCCCACGAGCAATCCGCTCCTGCGTTTTGCAGGCCGGTTCTACAAAGGGCCGCTGACCTACAATATGTCGTACTGGTACGGCGCGACCGGCTCGGTGACCGTGGGTCCTGACTTTCTGCACTTCCACATCATCTTCGCGCTCAGGCCTACGTTGGATGGGCGCACTGAAGGCCAAACGATTCTCGTGACGAAACGCCGCTCGGGCGTTTTCGGAAAGCTCTTCAACCGCGTGGTGTTGTTTTTGACGAAGGTCGTCGGCAACTACTTCGCGAAGGGCGACACGCTGATTTTTCAGACGATCAAATTCAATTTTCAGACGCCGATCAAGGCTGATCAGGCGATTATCAGTTTCATCCAGCATGCCGAGAAGCAACGGCTCGCAACCTGGGGAGACGTCACGCACGGAGGCCGCCATGGGGCTATGGTCGAAGACGGTTCGAATCGAGCAGCTCACACCCGCCGACCGATCTCGCATGTACGAGATCCTGAGCAAATACTATGAACACGTGACCGAAGCGCAGTTTTTGAGCGATCTTTCGCGAAAGAACGCCGTCATTCTCATGCGGGACACGAGTAAAAACCGCATCCAGGGTTTCTCGACCATTCTCGACATTCGCATGAAGGTCGAAGGGCGCACGGTCATCGGCGCGTTCAGCGGCGACACGATCGTCGAGCGCGCGTATTGGGGCCAGGGTACCCTGGGCAAAGCCTTTCTCGCGTACATGCTCAAGCAGAAGCTCAAAAACCCGTTCAAGACGTTTTATTGGTTTTTGATTTCAAAGGGCTACAAGACCTACCTGCTCATGGCGAACAACTGCCCAACCCACTACCCGCGCCATGAAAAGCCCACGCCCGCCCATGTGAAGGCGATCATGGATCGCTTCTACAGCGAGCTCTATCCCGGGAATTACGACGCGGGCGAGGGTGTGATCGCATTCAATGGCCCGGCCTGCCATCTGAAAACGGGCGTCGCTGCGATCGAGCGCGGCTTGGCCGACGCGAACCCGCGCATCGCATACTTCGCTGAGAAAAATCCCGGCTGGCACAAAGGCAACGAGCTGGCCTGCATCGCGACCATTACGTTCGCCATGCCGTTCGCGTACCAGCTCAAATGCTTGGTCAAGGCCTTGCGCGCCTCGCGTGCGCTGCGCTGGACTCCTATCGGACTCAAAAGCTCGGAGGTCAAATCATGAAGGCTGTTGGTAAGGTTGCGCTCGTCACCGGCTGTTCCAGCGGTTTCGGCCACGCGGTCGTAGGCCGGCTTTTGGAGCGCGGCTGGACGGTCATTGCCTCGATGAGAAACGCCGGCTCGCGCGGAGCGCTGTTCGCTCCCGAGCGGTCACGCTTCGGCACGCAGCTCGAGCTGTGTGAGCTCGACGTCACTTCGGCCGCCGACCGCGACGCGGTCGCGCGCCTGATTCAATTAAAATTCGGCGGCAAGCTCGACTTGCTCGTGAACAACGCCGGCTTCGGCCTGTTCGGCGCGCTGGAAGACCTGAGTGAGGAGCAGATCAAACGCCAGATGGACGTGAACTTTCTCGGCGTTGCATATCTGACCCGCAAACTGTTGCCGCAGCTGCGCGCAGCCCACGGCCGCATCATCAACGTCTCGTCTTTCTTCGGCGTCTCGACCGCTCCGCTCAACTCGCTCTACTGCGCGAGCAAGTTCGCGCTCGAAGGCCTGAGCGAGGCGCTCTACTTCGAGCTGCAGCCGCATGGCGTGCAGGTCGCGCTCGTCGAGCCCGGCGCCACGAAAACGCAATTCGGCTCGAATGTCGTTTGGGGCGAGAGGTCGCACGATCTCGCCTCTCCGTACGCGTTCCAGACCGCCAACTTTCAGGTCGTCAAACAGAAAATCGGCGAGCGAGCGCCCGATATGAGCGGAGTCGTCCAAACGATAGCGCGCCTGGCCGAAGCGCGCCGCATGCCGCTTCGCAATTTCTGCGGGCGCGACGCCAAGGCCCTGCGCTGCCTGATGCGGCTGATGCCGGCCGCGCTCTTCACCGCCCTCCTGTCGTCGTTTTTCGCCCGCAGCTTCTCTAAGCGCGAGGCCGCAACTTTGAAACCCAAAACCGCTTGAGGCTGAGCCGCATGAACAACGGGCCGGGCAAACATATTGAAGTCAAAAATCTTCTGAGCACCGAGCTCATGCTCGACGACCGCCGGCTCGAGAGCGTCCTGCGCTCGGCCTTCGGTGCCTCGGACATCGTGGCCCCTTCGGCTCCGCTTTGGAACGCTTCGTTTTTCGGCCTTGATCGTACCCGGCTGTTCAAGTTCCTGAAGACCGAGATTCAAGATAAAATCGTGGCGGCCTGTTCGCGCAACCTGCTCACCGAGGCCTACGCGATCGAAAAAATCGGAATGGGTTTCACGGCGAAGATGTCGCTTTTGAGCGAAACGCTCGAGGAGCGCATGCTCTACAGCGCGTTCGCGTACGACGAAGCCTCGCATTTTCACAAAATCAGCCAGTTCCTCGAGGAGCCGCCCACGGGGCTCGAAAAGAACCCGTTTCTCGCGATGCTCGCGCACCTGATCGAAAATGAAGAGCGGCCGGTTTTGGTTCTGATCATTCAGGTCATGCTCGAAGGCTGGGGCCTTCACCACTACCGTCAGATGGTTGAAGCCTGTGCATTCGAGCCGTTCACGCGCGTGATGAAAGACATTCTGCGCGACGAAGCCCGCCATCACGGAAGCGGACTTGCCATCACCAGCCGCGACCGGTTGACCGAGGCCCAGAAAGCACGCGCGGCCGACATCATGTCGGTACTATTTCAAATGGTTCAAGCGGGCCCGCAGAGCGTGGTCCAAGAGGTCGACAAGGCCTGCGGAGGACTCTCGCGAAATTTGAAAACTCAGCTTTTCGAAGATCTGCAAGCCGAAGCGCACGCGCGCACGCGGCTTGATCTTTTGAGCAACCTCATTCCACCCGGAAGCTCATACCTGCACGAAACACTCGATCAGCGCGGCGTCCTGCGCCCCCTCACGCCCACGGAGTGCGCCACCCTCTAACCCATCATTTTCGAACCTAAACGACCGCAAAAATTTGTTGAAGCTTTAAGGATTGAGTTGAAGGTCTCTGTCGAATGGCCTTCTCAAGTGGATCGGCGCGGGGAAGCCCGAAGGGCCTCGCGCAGGATGCGCGAGCCCGCGCCGCAGGGAACGGATACCCGGCCACTTGAGAAGGCCATTCGACAGAGACCGCCTCCCAAATCTTTATGCTTCAATTGGTTGTGGTCAATTTAGGTGAGCCACGCGATGGCTTGCGACCGCGCCAGGCCTACAAAAGACGTTGGCGAAAGCTCTTTCGAGATCAACGCCTGAAGCGCATCGGCGTCGTCGATATTCGTGATGAGAGCGCGCGGTTTGATGTCGCCCCACTTCATTCCGCGCTGGAGAAAACATTGATCGTAGAGCGAGGCGGCCTTCGAGGTCACGACCACGCGGCATGCGGCCAGCTGGCCGGTAAAGCGCGCGTACCGGTAATGGTACGCCTGGCAAAGCGCCTCGTCGAGCCGGCGTGCGAGATCTTCGATTTCGGGCCAATCGTTGAGAGCCTCGGGTTTCAAGAGGGCGACGTAGTGCGAAGCCGCTTCACCCCTGCGCGGAATGAGCGTCACGAAGCCCGAAGCCAGACCGAGCTCGCGCGCGACGTTTCGCACGAACTCCTCGCCTAGCTTTTCGCCGACGAGGTCGGAAACTCCGCCTTCGCGCCCGATGAACTCAAGGCAGGGGGTCGCCCGATAGAAATGTGTCACGCGCACGCGGTCGCCGATGCGGTAGCGGTAGAGCCCCGCGGGATGCGAGATCACGATGGCATACTCTTGCCCGGCTTTAAGCTCGTGCAAAAGCCGCGTCTGCCCGTCGGCGTCGATGAACTCGTAGAATATTTCGTCGACGAGCGGTACGAACCCATTCGCGCGCAGAAGCGGCAGCGTCATCGGGGCTTCGGTCGCGACCAGCCCTTTGAACTGCACGAAAACGTGGGGAAACTGTTTACGCAGCTCCAGCGCGCCCATTGTTGCGGAGGCGCTCCCCCAGCACGAGATGATCTTCAGATTGGGCCAGAGCTGCTTCCACGAGAGGCCATGATGGTAGCCGTTCTCGAGTATGCATTCGAGGAGCGACTGCAAGAAGCTGGGGCTCCACACGCTGATCACTTCGAGATCGGTCTGCGCCGCAAGGCGTGCGGCCAGCCGTTTTTGAAAAGGCTCGGAGCCATCTGTGGGCGGGCTTTTGACGAAATAGCGGGCTAGCAGCTTGCGCAACGGCGCGATCAGGTACTCGGAGTCGTCGGCGAGCCCGATGGGTTTTCCGCGCACGGTGCGATCTTGCGAGCCCATGCGCGGTGACAGGCTGAAGTAGAAGCGGCCGGTGCGCAGGCGCGGCCCGAATGAGAGCAGGTCGTGCATCCAGAGCAGAAACATCATGTTGAAGGCCCGCTTCAGGCTTCGCGTGTAAGGGATGACTTTGATTTTTCCGGAGCTGCCGGACGTGGGCTCATAAAGGCGAACGGCTTCGGCCGTGAGCACTTTGCCCTCAACGCACATTTGTTTTTGGATCCACGGCTCGAACGCGTCGTAGCCCGCCACCGGAACTTTAAACGAGAATTCCTCGAGGCGGTCACGGGCGGTGAGCCCACGGCTGCGGCCGAACTCGGTCTGTGAGGCCGCGCGAACGATGCGCTTGAGCACGCGCTTTTGCGACCGCCAAGGTTTGGAGAGCCTGAGCTCAAAGCGCCAGCGAAGCGGGAGTAGCGCGATTCGAAAGAAGAAAATCAAAACGCGTGTCATTCTTCGAGATTCAGCTTGAAAAGAGGCCGTTTAAGGATCGGCGCGGCGGGAGCTTCGTCAGCCGCGGGCCGGGGTCCGAGCACCTGTGGCCGGTGGGATTGCTGCCGCGTCGGCTGGCGAATCGTGAAGCGCCCGTAAGTCGAAGTGGTCCCGAGCGTCGCGGGCTCCAGCAGCGCCTTCGCATGTTCGACAATGCAGGTTTCTTCGAGTAGCGCGTGATCGGCGGGTTCGGTCTCCCACTCGATCAGCGGATCCGCGGAGGCCTCCGGCCGCGCTTCGGGCTCGGGCTGGGCCGCAGCCATCGGCTGTGGAGCGGGCCCGGTCTGCGCCGCCATCGAGCTGCTCGCCTTCAAGCCGTTGGTCTTCTCGCGCGGGTCGAATTCCATTTCGGCGGTGATGCGCTGGTTGATGTGAACGTCGGTCAGAATGGGCAGCTGCACGCCACTTTCGATGACGGCACCGGGGCCGACACGTGAGCCCGCTCCCACGAACACGCCGCTTCCGATCTTCGTGACGTTCACATAGAGAAACATTTTGTCTTTCTTCGGATTCACAACGTGATTGTAAAACGCGGCCTTGTGGCCGAAGACCACATGATCGCCAATTTCGAGCAGGGCTCGATCGGTGATCTCCACCTGCGGCGTCCAGTACACCCCTCGACCCACGCGGCTCCCCCACAGACGCAACCACGCGCTGTAGACGCCCGGTATCACGCGAAGCAAAGCTTCGAGCGAAGGCACCGCTATGTACAAGAGCTGAATTTGGTGACCGCCCCACCAAGGCGAGTAGTCGCCCCCGCTCAGGCGGGTCATTCCGGTCTTCAACGGATAAAAACGGTTGTGAAGGCGATACGCCAAAGGCGGCAGCACGTACAGCACGCAAAAAGCGGCGGCCGCGAAAAACCAGCTCAGCTGAACAACCGACATGTACGCGCAAAAAAGCGTCACGAGAATCGTGAAGAGCGGGAAGAACGCCAGCGCGCGGCCCAAGTACGAGACGCGTTTTTTCGCGCGCGCGGCGCCGGCGGCCGCGGCCCCGCTCGAGCTCGTTTGGTGCCGGCGATACGGCGTCAGGAGCTCGTCGCGAAAGCTCATTCCCGTCGGAAATCCGAGCTTCGAAGGCACGTCACCGCGGCGGGCGAACGTTCCGTGCAGACGATCCCAGAAATTGAAGTTCGCGCCGAAGTTGGTGTCGGTGTGCGTGGTGCTGTGATGCCAAGCGTGCTCGACCGGCGTGATCAAAACCGCCGAAAGCATGCGGCCCACGCGCGACTCCGCGGGCCGGGCCAGCGCGAACGTGTGCCGCCACAAATCGAGCGACGCGGTCGCGGCGGCGCCCATCAAAAACCAGAACGGATCCTTGAGCAGGTAGAGCCCGAGCCCGTTCAGCCAAAGATAAACGATGAGCACCGGCGACCAGAGGGTGTTGCGCGAGGTCGCGACCGGATCGAGGCTTTCGATCGAGTGATGAACCGCGTGGGCGGGCCAAAAGCGCGGAAGATGTAAAAGCCGATGGTTCCAGTAGTATGCGTAATCGACCAAAACGAAGTTGAGCAGGAAGGCCGCGATTCCCGGCAGCGCGAGGCTCGAGCGCAGAGCGGGCACGGCCCAGTCGAGCACTTGAAACAAAACCCAGACTTGAATGAGCGGCACGAGCACACCCTGCACGGCCAGTCCGCAAAGATCGAGAATCCACTCGCGCCGCGTACGGGCGGCCACGAGCCCACGGTCGGCACGCAAGCTGTACAGGGTCAGGAGCCAGAACGCCGCGAGCACGATCAGATTCGGAAGCAGAGCCTTCGTCATTTGCGCGCTCCCGTCAAGTTCGTCATACCCAAAACTCGATCTCCGCCGTTTTTGGCGGAAGCTTGCGGGGGTCCCCGCCTTTTTCGATTTCGTTGCGTATGCTTTCGATCAGCACGTGAATGACGTCGGCCGAAGAGTTGTTGAACTTGTCGCCGTAACGCTTGAGCGTCTCCATTTGGTTGTTCAGGATCTCGACGTCTTGCTCGATGATGATTCGCGCCTGCTTGCGCACGATCGGGCCGGAGAGAAAATTCCAGATGCCGTAATTGTACGTGAGATCGGTGTAAACGAGCGTCTGGTCGTCGGTTTCGGGCACGCTTTGCGAGGTGATGAAAAAATGGCGGCTGGGCCCGAAGATGTACTCCACGCACGTGACGTTCGGCATGTAGAAGTTGTCGCGATGAACGATCTCGCGGCCTGACGGGTTCAGAAACTTCGAGAAGATGCCGAGATTGCCGCTTTCGTGCTTGTACTCGACTTGCACGGCGCCGTTTTCGCGCTTCACGGTCGCGCCGAACTTCTGGTACTTCGAGTTTCTGAAAATCGTCGGATGCACGAAGACAGTGTGGGGCACGTCGACGAAGTTCTCGACACAGTTGGTGACGTTGTTCTTGAAGTGGTACGTGAGCCGGATCGTCTTCCAGCCCTTTTCTTTGTAATGGGGAATATCGAACGGAAGCAGCTCTTCGCTGGGCGTGTCGGTCAGCCGCACGTACACATAATCGTCTTTTTCGAGAATCGCGAAGCGCTTGGCGCACCGGCGAAGCTTCAGATGCCCCTCGGGCCCTTCCGACGGAATCGCGACCACCTGCCCTTCGCCATTGTACGTCCAGCCGTGATACGGGCAAGTAAGCTTGCCGTCTTTGAGCCGGCCCTTCGAGATCTGGGCGCTCCGGTGCAGGCAGCGGTCTTGCAGCGCTACGGGCTTTCCGTGCTCGTCGCGAAAAACCGCGAGCCACTCGCCCAAAACTTTGCGGCCCAGAACGACTCCGGGTTTCAGCTTTTTGCTCTCGGCGACGACGTACCAGAAATCCTTGAAGTCCACTTTGAAAAAGGCCCTACTACTTTCGTTTCGTTTTCGACCTCGCACGGCCTCCCGGCCGGCGCTTTACTTCCACTGCAACGGTTTCACCTTGATGTCGGCGCTGATCTGAATCTGGCACGCGAGCCGCGCGCGGGGATTGTCTGGCGCCATCAAATCTAGGAGCTCCCGCTCCTCTTCGCTCGGCGGCGGGAGCTTGCCGTTCGACTCCTCCGCGACTTCGATCATGCAGGTGCCGCAGATCCCGGTACGGCACCCGAAGAGCACCGGCGAGTTGTTGATCGACAAGCTCTCTGAAAGATTCGCGCCGTACGGCAGCTCCACGGGGCTCCAGCCTTCGTCGAAAGTCACGGTATGGACCGCCTGATGCCCTGAAAAGATGCCGTCGGGTTTGTTCATGAGAGATCGGCCTCGAGCTGCAGCTTCGGTTTCGGCCCGCTGATCACCGGCAAAAGATCGAGCTGTTTCTTTTCGAAGCGCGCGAACGCTTTGCGGTTATTCGCCATGTGTTTCGCGAGCGACTGGCCGCTCATGATGCGCATTTCACGGTTCGCGCGGCTCACGTAGTTCAGATCGGCCACGTACTCGCGATACGACTTCA
>DASUEL010000436.1:0-4998 GCA_036275095.1 Bdellovibrionales bacterium | reverse complement strand
ACCGATCGCATCACACTCGATGACGAGTTCAATGTTCACACCTGGCTTTGGACCTTCCTGATAAGGAACCAGCGCGCCCACTTTTTCTACCAGGCGCAAACGGCGCCGCCGCGCCAGCACTATGTACGATTCAACACCGTAACGGGAGCGAAGGAGCTCGACATCTACCCAGACTGGGGCGGGACCACGATAAAGCTTCAGAATCTCGACGGCTTTTGCGCGACAGGAACCGCCACGCAGAACATGTACTGCGTGAGCCGAACAAAAGAAAATAAACTTGGCTCGATTTTCACGGCCGACAACGGTTCAACCTGGCAGGATTACGCGATGGCCGGCGAAGCGGCGCGCATCAAGACTCAGATAGGCGGTTATCGACGGCTCACCTACGATGGCTACGTTGTCGGCACTTACACCGAATACGACGCGCAACCGGCGGGAGCCCCGGTCAGCGTGAAATTTTTCAGAATAAAAACTTCGGCCGCCGATTAGCGGCCGCCGCGACCGTCACTGTCGCGCGGATGGCAGGCTCGACGCGAGATTCGTGTGCCGCGTACCCGACAGGAAGAGCCGAAAACCCCGACTTTCGACGAGGTCCTGACGGCCGTGTTTGGTGGCGCCGCATTCTGAAAATACAATGAAGTATGAATCGAATCGCAGGCGAACACGCCCGCATTCGTCCTCTGGACGGACTGCGCGGCATCGCCATCTTGCTCGTTCTTTGGTTTCATTTTTGGGAGATCTCGTGGTTTAGCCACGAAGTCAAAATTCTCGGGCAGACGTTCAACTTCGACTTCATTCCGATTTCCGGCTTCATCGGGGTCGACTTGTTCTTTTTTGTCAGTGGTTTTTGCCTCTTTTGGCCCTTGAGCCATGAAGGCGCCGAAGGCCTGCATCGTGGAAACATTCTCAACTACATCTATCGCCGCGCGATCAAGATACTTCCATCTTACTGGCTTGCGATCTTCGTCATTTTGATCTTCTTCGAAAAGTCCTTTCAGACCTGGCAACAAACGGCATGGCACGCGTTTACCCATTTATTTTTCATCCACAATTTCTGGGGCGACACGTACGGCTCTATCAACGGCGTGCTCTGGAGCCTCGCGATTGAGGTACAATTCTACGTCTTGTTTCCGGCCGTCGCCTGGCTCTTCAAAAGAAACCCGCTCGCCGTCTGGGCCGCGGCGGCAACCGGCGCGGCGGCTTACCGCTATTATTTCGCGTACTCGGGCCGAGATGATTACGAGTTCTTCATGAATCAGCTTCCGGGCGTCATCGATCTTTTTCTCTCGGGAATGCTGGCCGCGCAACTTTTGCGCTGGCTTTCTCGGCGCGAGGACGCTTGGATCAAGCCTACGTCGACCGTGCTTGCGCCGGTTTTCGCAGCCGTCTTTCTCGGCCTGCTCTACAAGTTCTATCAAGTCCGTTACGACGTGACGAAAGGTCACTTCCTGACGACCTATCGTACGCTCTTTGCCCTCGACTTCATCGCATTAGCCGTGCTCTCCTGCCGCGCGGCCAGTGCTTGGATCGCGCTACTCGCTAACCCGGCGTTCACCTATCTCTCGCTCATTTCGTACAACCTCTACATCTGGCATCAGTTCCTGGGACGCCTTATGGTGCAGTCCCGCATGCCCGCTTCGGCCCACGCTGACCCTCACAACGACGCCGACTGGAGATTTCAGTTCATGTTGTTCGCTATTTTGGTCTCGATCGCGCTTGCGAGCGCGATCACCTATCTCTTCGAGCGGCCTCTCTTGAAACGCCAGGCACCCGGGCCTTTCAAGCCACGACACTGATTTTCGCCGCCCGTCCGCGCGCCGCGATTCGCGAAAAGATTCGCCAACGCCGCCGGGCGCGGGTACAGTGCGCTTCATGGCCCGCGGAATCGCCTACGCCGTCATCACCGCTTTGTTCTTCGCGCTTCTCGCCATCGTTCTGAAGTACTCGATGACATTCGCAAGCGCGGGAACGGTGGTCTTTCTGCGCTTCGTGACCGCCTTCGTCACGCTGGCCGCGATATTCGCCGTTCGCCGCCCGCATGAGCTCAAAGTCTTGATTCGGCCGCCGCTGGCCGCGGTCGCCGCGGGCGTTTGTTTGGCCGCGAATTACTTCGGCTACATGAAGGGACTTCAATACACGACCGCGGCCAACGCTCAGGTGCTGATCCAACTTGCTCCAGTCATGCTCGCGTTCACGGGCATCTTCTATTTCAGAGAACACCTCAATACCTTGCAGAAAGCCGGTATGGCGGTCGGCTTCGCGGGTTTACTCCTGTTCTACGAGCAGCAGCTCACGCGCGTCGATCTCAGCGCGAGCGAGTACAACACCGGCAACCTTTGGCTCGTCGGGGGAGCTGTCGCGTGGGCGCTATGGGGCGCGTTTCAGAAGAGCCTCGGCCACCGCATGAACCCTCAAGCCGTGAACCTCGTCGTCTATGGGGTGGCCTCATTGATGACGACCGTCCTCTTTAGGCCCATCGAGGCGGTCACTTTTACGCCGGCTGTATGGGCCCTGATGGTCTTCTTGGGTTTGAGCACGCTCGCGGCCTATGCGACGCTGGCGCAGGCGCTCAAACTGATCCCTGTCAATATCGTGAGCATGATCATCGCACTCAATCCGATCGGAACGTTTCTCGCGCTCGACGTTCTCGAACGGCTGGGCGTGGGCCTCGTTCAGCCCGAGAACATCACCACGCTCGGTTATGCTGGCGCTTTGATTTTCATAACCGGAGTTTGTTTGGTGGTCCGTTACCGCGAAGCGAATCCGGAATGAATGTTGCGGAGCATTTGCACAGTTTGACGAGATCTTCATAGCCCCAAAAACGGCAACAAACATTCCTGCTCTACGGTGAGCACTGCACAACCGTCGTAATTCGACAAAAGGGGGTAACCAATGAAAAAATTCTTTATCGGGTTGAGTCTCGCGCTGGCCGCGTTCTCAGCTCAAAATGTGCGTGCGGAGGTCACAGCCGATGTGAATAGCATTGAGGCAACGGCTGACTACGAGTTGATGCAACGCCGCTGGCAACGCGACATGTTCCTTGGCCAGGTCACTCTGACCCACGTCAACAACAGCCGCGCGACGCTCTATACGCGCACCTGCCAAGGCCGTTTCGGCGATCGACTGAGTCACTTACGTTTTCAGGTACTCAACGCCGAAGCCGACATTGAGCGTCTCCACGTCCAGTTCGGCAATGGGCAGTTTCAAACGATCAATATCCGTCGTAGCTTCCGCCCTGGTCAATCCTCAGGCTGGATCAATTTGCGTGGCGGCAACGATCGCTGCATCCGGTCCATTACTGTCGATGGTGACACCGATAACTCATACTTCTGGACACAAGCCGTCATTCGCTTTTGGGGCCGCTAACCCCAAAGAGGCGTGAATGTCTTCGGAGCGGGCTTCGGCCCGCTTCGTATTAAATTTCACCGCGCGCCCTGCATTTAAAATTTCTCGAAATCGCGACATTTCATACAAACCCGAATCAACATCGTTTCACAGCATTGATTCAAGAGGGGGCGTTGAACATGAAGTTCGACACGTTTGATTTCATTTCTTTCACGGCAGAAACGAAAAAGCCTTTAGGGGTTCTGGGAGTTCTTTCGGTCATTCTCTTGTTCAGCTCAATGAGCTCGACCGAACCGCGTTCGATTTTACTCGCGACTTTGACGCCGGAGGATTTCGTTGCCGGCCGTGCACTCGTCCAAGTCTCCGACTGTGCTGACACTTACAATGAAATCGAAGCGATCGAAGTCGAAGCCGATCATGGACAATTTAAGGTCAAGCAAGTCGGCGTGCACGACGGCCTCGGCACTTCGGAGCATGTCTTTTTTGATGAAGCTCTGCCGGCGCACGCGCGCGTGCCGCTGGAAAAACCGGCATGCGTTTCGGCACTCGAGGTCGTAGGGCATCAACCCGCAGCCAGTGCCACGCGCCGAGCCGCGATCAAAGTTTGGGGTTTGAGGCTGTGACGTTTCTACTCGATAGCAAGCGGCTTATCTAACACGAAGCCGAGTGCCGGAAACGTCTGCCTGAGCTTTTCCGCAGTCGTTTTGCGGGTCAAATAAAGCTCTTTCAGATTCTTGAGCGACTTCAACACCGGTAGATTTCTCGCATCCCGCTCGGCTGGCGTCGCACCGATATCGAGCGCGTTGAGTGAGCTCGGAAGCGCGCTCAGCCTCGGCACAGGCGACTGCCGCAAAGAAAGCTGTGTAAGCACGGTGAGATTTTTCAAAGCGCCGCCAACGTCGACAATTCGATTATCCGACAGATCGAGTTTTGCAATTCGAACAGGAAGCTCGGGAACCGACGAAAGGCCGTTCGCCGACAAATCGAGAACTTCGAGATTATAAAGAAGTACGAGCTGGCCCGCTTGTTCGAGACTAACACCGGTGCCCGACAAATATAAATACCGAAGGCTCTTGAATACTAATATCGGCTCGATGTCTTGAACCTTCATTTCGGTCAAATCGATCGACTTTTCTTCGACGATCACGGCTGCCGCGTCCTCGCAGCTTTCGGTTTCGGTGGCTTCCAGTAAGACTTTGATCGTCGCGCTGACGGCAGCCGATAGGCCCGGCTTCTCGCAGAGAGCCACGAATTCGATGACTTCCTCGGCGGTCTCCTCTTCAACGTCTTCGCCGTCTTCGCCCGAGTCAGTGAGCAAACCGGGCTTCGATTCGGGCGCACACGCGGCCAGTAAAGTCGCCATCAGCAACGAAGCGAAAAGCCAAATCAATTTTTGCATGATCAAGAACCCGCCTTTAAGATCTTCGCGTTCAAGATTCGGCCCTTCATCCCCAGATGGCACAAAGCGAAGTCGAACTGAACGGGATCGTCGGGATCGAGGTGGCGCAAAGCTTTCGTCACCTCTTCAGCTGCGATCCAGTCCGCCTGTTTTCGCCGAGTTAGCCGTAATGAACGCGCCTGCCTTAATACATGAACATCCAGAGGAATGACAAGTATGGCGGGCGAAAAGCTCTTCCAGAGCGCGAGGTCCAA
>DASUEL010000435.1:0-3951 GCA_036275095.1 Bdellovibrionales bacterium | reverse complement strand
AGCCGGAGCGCCACGACCGCCTTCAAGATGCTCGCGAGCTGGTGGCGCACTTGCAGCTGCTGGCCGGCGGGATAGGCCGAAAGGATGCGGTGAATGGTTTCGGGCGCGTCGAGCGTGTGTAGCGTCGACACGACGAAGTGGCCGGTTTCGGCCGCGAGCAGCGCGGTGTCGATGGTTTCGCGATCGCGCATCTCGCCGATCATGATGACGTCGGGATCTTGGCGCAGAACCGCTCTCATCGCGCTCGGGTAATCGGCCACGTCGCGCCCGACCTCTTTTTGCGTGATGAGCCCTTTGCCCTGGTGAAACACGTATTCGATCGGGTCTTCAATCGAAACGATGTGGCATTTTTGGGTGGAGCTGATGTGGTGGATCATCGACGCCAGAGTCGTCGACTTGCCCGAGCCCGTCGTTCCCACGACGAGCACGAGCCCCCGCCGGTAGTTCGAGATGTTCTGCAGAATCGGCGGGAGATTGAGGTCTTCGAAGCTCGGTACGCGAAGCGGGACGATGCGGATCGCGACGACGATCAGCCCGCGGCTTCTCGAGAAGTTGAAGCGAAACCGGCCGAGGCCGTGTATCTCGTAGGCGACGTCGACATTGAGACCCTGTTGAAAACTCTGGCGCTGGTCGTTGGTGAGAACTTGCAGCGCGATCTGGCTCAAGTCGGCGTTTTCAATGATGCGCTCGCCGAAGGTCACCATCGTTCCCTGCAGGCGTGCCCGCGGAAACTGCTGCGCTTGCAGATGCACGTCGGTCGCTCCCATCTCGACGGCACGAGCTAGAAGATGATCGGCGAAAGTCGAAATGCGCGCGTTGCTCAAACTTGCTGACACGGCGAATGCTCCTCGTTTTTTGCGACACTCCGGCCTGCCCCATTTTGAGACTGCAAGTCGTCGATATCACTGGGTATTTCAAGAGCAAGAAGGGGGCCAGAGGGCGTGCATTGAGGACCGGGTGTAGGCGGAGCGGCTGTCGAACCGGTCGACAGCCGATTAAATCGTGGAGAAATCTCCACAGCACCAAAATAGGGCTGCGTTGTTGAAAGACTAGAACTCCTCGAACGGAATGAGACCGTGCGAACACCGGAGGTCTTTCAGTGGCGAGCAGGGCGACCAGCGTAAGAGCAGCAAAAGCGAAGACCGCGAAGGCGAAAACCGCGAAGAAATCGGCGCGCGCGAAAAAAGGCGTGCGCCCCAAGGAGCCGAACGTCATCGACCTTTTGAAGCATGATCATCGTGAAGTTGAAGGTTTATTCGCGCAGCTTGAGCAAGTCTCACACAAGGGGCATCAGCGCCACCGGCACAAACTGTTTTCGAAGCTGATGGAGGAGCTCTCGCGGCACGCGTCCGCTGAAGAGCAAGTGCTGTATCCGCGCCTTCGGAAAATTCAGGCGCTTCGTGAAGACGCCCTCGAATCCGTCGAAGAGCACCGTCTCGTGCGGCACATGCTGACGGATCTGGAGTCTTCTCCCACGTACTGGGGCGAAAAGTGGGACGCCAAGCTGAACGTGCTCAAAATCATGGTTGAGCGCCACGTCGACGAAGAAGAGAGCGAGATTTTTCGAGTACTCAAGCGCGAGTTGGCAGCAGGAGAGCTGATCGAGCTCGGCCACATGCTTCAGTCCGCGAAAGACGCTTTCGGCACGGGCGCCGAGGCCCCGAGCGCGCCGCAGGCGGAGGCCGACGAAATCGCTCCAACTCCCGCGCAGCGGGAGCAGTTCACGCAACGACCAAGTCTTTGATCGCCAATTAAGGCTGTTCTTTAACGGGAACGAAAAAGGAGGAAGTTATGTCAATTATCATGATGATCATCGTGGGCTTGATCGTGGGGATCATCGCCAAGATGCTGATGCCGGGCCGTGATCCGGGCGGCTTCATCGTCACGACTCTGCTCGGCATCGCGGGCTCGGTCGTCGCGGGCTACATCGGCCGCGCCATGGGCATTTACCGCGAAGGCGATCCGGCTGGTCTGATCGCCTCCGTACTCGGGGCCATCCTGCTGCTCGCGATTTATCGCGCGGTGGTCGGCCAGCGCCGCGTGGCTTGATCGAATTATTTTGTATCCAATAGCGGCGTGAAGCCTTTCCGCCGTTCCATACTGAGCCCGTGGCACGCCACGTGCTCAACTCTTTTCCGGCTTGTAGAGTTTTTAAGGTATTAACCCGCGCGCCTCCCGCGCCGGTCGAATGTATAGAAGGAGGCTTGAATGCGAACATGGATTGTGAGCGTCATACTTCTCTGCGGTACGAGCGGCTTGGGGGCCGATTTCACGGCGGGAGGCATTCAAATGGATTTGAATCCGCCGGTTCGAGTGGCGGTTGCGCCAAAGGCTTCATTCACGGCGCCTTTGCCTGAGCCCGCAAGCGCCGAGACCGTGGAATGCCGGGAATTTCGTTTCGTTTCAGCCCTTTGCGAAACGATAAACAACTTTTTGAAAACCGTTCCTTCGAAGTGAAGTAAAATAGGGGCATGGCCGCCCCAGTAGAAAACCCGCTCGTTCGCGGATTCCGCGAGCTTCTGGGTGTCGACGCGAGAGCCACTCCCGACGACATCAAGAAGGCCTATCGGCGGCTCGCGGTCTTGTATCATCCCGACCGCAACCCCGATCCCGAGGCTAAAGCGCAGTTCGTGAAAATCACCGAGGCTTACGAGGCGCTCGGCGACCCGGCGCTACTTCGCAAGCTGAACAAGAAATATCTGCGCGAGCAGCTCTATGAAAAACGCGTCGAGGGTTTGAACATCCGTTTCGGGTCGTTCTTCGGCTATCGCGTGTTTTCGGCGGCTCAACGCGTGCCGAAAGCACTTCGCCTGGGCGTCGAGCGCGCGGGCGAAGCCGATTCCGACATCGGCGTGCTCGATTTCAACGCGCGCGAAGAGAGCTCGTCGATTCTCGATAACCCCGCTTTCGACTCGCTCGAGCTCGTGTACGGCGGCAAGTTCAGCTTGATGGACGAGGAGCGCATGCAGACGGGCTTCAAAGGGAGCCAGCTCGGGCGGCTCCCGTGGGTCGTGCTCAACAACAAGGGTATTCTGCTTTTTCTCGATGGCAAGTTCGACGAATGCCTCGAAGTGTACCGCGAGCTCAACGAGCGCGTTCCGAACAATATAATTTTTCTCTTTCGGCTGGGGCTGTGCGAGGCGATCGCCGCCTTTCGGAAAAAGCGCCGCACGCTGCTCGGCCGCACGGTACCCGATGCGGCTCATTTGAAGCGGGCCATCGAGGCTTTGCGCAAGGCCATTCACATCGGCGAGAACCGCCCGGTCGGAAAACAAAAGGGTCTCACGATCCGCAAAACCCTGGCCGAGATTTTAGAAAAAAGCGGCAACTTGAAGGCCGCCCGGCAAGTCTGGCGCGACGTCTACGACATCGACCCGCGCTCGCGAGAAGCGATTTTCAAGCTGCAAGGCTCCTTGAGGCTTCTGGCTGGCGCGCGCAAGTAGGCTCGGGCTGAATACCAAAGGTGCCGTTCTTTAACTCGGTCAGAATGGATCGACGATTAATTTAGGATCCAACGTTTCGGACGTACCGTCTTCCCAGTCCACCGAAATCGAGTATTTGAATTGGCCAAGGGCCGTGGGAATCGCCTCTTCGCCGGAGCGCAGGCACTTTCTCTGGCCAGATTTGATCGACTTGACGCCCGGATCACCGGCCACGAAGGGCGGAGGCACCGGCTGATTCTCTTGAATGAAATCGTGAAGCCGCACATTGCTTGCGTCCTTCGAGGACTCATTGAAAATACAAACGACGAGCAGATGTTGGTCTTTTCGAAGCGTTATCGGGTCGGGAAAGGCTCTCAGCCGCGTCCCGTTCTCCGCATCGATTTCATCGGTCAAATAGATCGAGAGAGACTTTCCCTTTAGAGACTGGCCTGGGCGATAACTGGTGAAATTCTGAAATAAGGCAAAGGTACCAGTAAGCGCCAGCAAAATTAGAAGGAACCCACACTCC
>DASUEL010000434.1:0-2404 GCA_036275095.1 Bdellovibrionales bacterium | reverse complement strand
TGGTGCCTTCACCCGCGGTGAAGGTGACGGCGACCGAGTAGCTGCTCGAGCTGCACGTCGCGGTCGCGGGCCCGGTGACGTCGCCTGAGATGTTGATCGTGAGCCCGTCTTCGCACGCGCCCGTGACGGTCACGCCCGTTTGTGCGGGCGTGTTCGCGGCGGGCGACGCGATCGTGAGGTTGGGCGCGGCGGCGTCGACGGTCCAGGTATAGGTGGCGTCATTTGAAACGTTGCCGGCGGTGTCGAGCGCGCGCACTTTGAAGGTGTGAGAAGCGTTGCTCAACGGCCCCGTATAGCTCTTGGGCGAGGTGCAGGCCGAGAAACCGCCGGCATCGAGCTCGCACTCATACGAGGCGACCGCGACGTTGTCGGCGCCCGAGAAGCTGAATGACGGTGATACGTTGTTAGACGGGTTCGTGGGGTTGGCCGTGATGTTGACGGTCGGAATCGTATTGTCGCGAACGAAGACGCGGCTGTCGGTCGCGGTGTTCGAAGAGGCATCGGTTTGCGAGACCGTGACGGTCTTGTTGCCTTCGCCCGCCGAGAACGTGACGGCCACGCTGAAGGTGCCGGCCGGGCAAGACGTGGTGGCCGGGCCTGTCACGTCGCCTGAAATCGCGACCGTGAGGCCGGTTTCGCAGGAGCCGCCGACCGTGATGCCGGTCTGTCCCGGCGTGTTCGCCGCGGGAGACGTGATGTTGATGCCGGGCGCGCCGGTATCGATCGTCCATGAATACGCGGCCTCATTCGAAACGTTTCCGGCGTTGTCAATGGAGCGCACTTTGAACTCGTGTGGGCCGTCGGCCAGCGGGCCGGCGAAGGTTTTAGGCGACGCACATGTGACGAAGCCGCCGCCGTCGAGCTCGCAGGCATAGGAGGCGACTCCATTGCCGTCGGCACCCGAGAATGAGAAGGTCGGAGACGTGTCATTCGACGGATTCGCGGGATTGGCCGTGATGTTGACGGTCGGAATCGTATTGTCGCGGATGAAGTCGCGGTTCACGCTGGTCGTATTCGACGCGCCGTCGGTTTGCGCGAGCACAATGTTTTTGGTGCCTTCACCCGCGGTGAAGGTGACGGCGACCGAGTAGCTGCTCGAGCTGCACGTCGCGGTCGCGGGCCCGGTGACGTCGCCAGAGATGTTGATCGTGAGCCCGTCTTCGCACGCGCCGGTGACGGTCACGCCCGTTTGTGCGGGCGTGTTCGCGGCGGGCGACGCGATCGTGAGGTTGGGCGCGGCGGCGTCGACGGTCCAGGTATAGGCGGCGTCATTTGAAACGTTGCCGGCGCCGTCGAGTGCTCGCACCTTGAAGGTATGAGACGCGTTGCTCAATGGGCCCGCATAGTTTTTGGGCGACGTGCACGCCGAGAAACCGCCGCCGTCGAGCTCGCACTCATACGAGGCGACCGCGACGTTGTCGGCGCCCGAGAAGCTGAAATCGGGTGACGTGTCATTCGACGGATTCGTGGGGTTGGCCGTGATGTTGACCGTCGGGATGGTGTTGTCGCGGATGAAGTCGCGGTTCGCGGAGCCCGTATTCGATGAGGCATCGGTCTGAGCAACGACGACGTTTTTCGTGCCTTCACCGGCGGTGAAAGTAACGGCCACCGAGTAGGCGCCGGTCGTGCAGGTCGTGGTGGCGGGCCCCGTGACGTCGCCCGAGATGTTGATGGTGAGCCCGTCTTCGCACGCGCCCGCTATAGTTACGCCGGTTTGCGCGGGGGTGTTGGCGGCGGGGCTCGTGATCGTAATCGCGGGCGCGCCGCTGTCGACGGTCCAGGTGTAAGAAGCGGCATTCGAAACGTTTCCGGCGTTGTCGATCGCGCGCACGCCGAAGGTATGGGAGGCGTTGCTTAAAGGTCCTGCGTAGTTTTTGGGCGAGGTGCAAGCCGAATACCCGCCGCCGTCGAGCTCGCACTCATAGGAGGCCACGCCATTGGCGTCGGCACCTGAAAACGAGAAGTCAGGCGAGGTGTCGTTCGACGGGTTCGACGGCTGGCCCGTGATGTTGACGGTCGGGATGGTATTGTCGCGGATGAAGTCGCGATTCGCCGAGCCCGTGTTTCCGGCAGCGTCGGTTTGCGAGACCACGACGTTCTTGGTGGCTTCACCGGCGGTGAAGGTGACCGCGACCGAGTAGACTCCCGTGTTACAGGCCGTCGTCGCGGGGCTGGTGACGTCGCCTGAAATATCGACCGTGCGGCCGTCTTCACAAGCGCCCGTGACGGTCACGCCGGTCTGCGCCGGCGTATTGACCGCGGGACCGGTGATGGTGATCGCGGGTACGCCGGTGTCGACCGTCCAGGTGAACGTGGCATCAACCGAAACGTTTCCGGCATTGTCGAGCGCGCGCACTTTGAAAGTATGCGAGGCATCGCTCAACGGGCCGGCGTAGTTTTTGGG
>DASUEL010000433.1:0-8124 GCA_036275095.1 Bdellovibrionales bacterium | reverse complement strand
GATGATTGCCCCGCAGCTTCGCGAGCGGAGCCTCTGCGGGTCCGAGAATGTCCAAAGTCTTGAGCGCGGGATAAGTTTTCTGCATGACGAGTGCCTGGTTTCTGATCGCGTTCGCCGCGTTGATCACCGCGCTTTGATTCGTGCCCTGCAGGCGAATTGCGGCGAGGCGGCCGTAGGGCGGGTAGAAGAGCTCGCGCCTGAGCGCCAGCTCTTGTTCGGCGAACCCGATGTAGTCGTGCGTTTGAGCGTATTGGATGCTGGAGTGCTGCGGATTGTACGTTTGAATCACGACTTCGCCGGGATAGTCGAGATGCCGGCCCGCGCGCCCGCCCATTTGCATGAGAAGCTGAAAGCTGCGCTCAGCCGCGCGAAAATCGGGAAGATTGAAGCCGATATCGGCGAGGACCATTCCGACGAGCGTGAGCCCCTCAAAGTCGAGGCCTTTTGCGATCATCTGCGTGCCGACCAGGATATCGACTTCGCGATTCTCGATTTGCCGAATCATTTCTTCGAGCGCCTCGCGCGATTGAATGTTGTCGCGATCCGCGCGGGTGATGCGGGCGTTCGGAAAAAGTGATTTCAAATCGTCTTCAACGCGCTCGGTGCCCATTCCGACTGCACGCAGCTCGCCTTGCTTGCAGTTTCCGCACTCTTCAGTGAGCTTGTCTTGAAAGTTGCAATAGTGGCAGACGAGATGATGGCGCGCATGCAGAGTGAGTGAAACCGAGCAGTTCGGGCATGTCGCCGTTTCGCCACAGGCCGGGCAAACGACGATTTGAGCCATGCCCCGCCGGTTCAAGAAAAGCGCCACTTGCTCGCGTTTTGCCAGCCGGTCGCGGATCTTTTCTTCAAGCGGCGGGCTCAGCCAGAAGACGCGTTCGCGCTCTTCGCTGTCGCGCTCGTGTTTCTCTTTGCGGCCGAAGCTTTTGAGGTCGACCACTTCGATGTTCGGCATCGGACGGTTCTCGACCCGCTTCTCCATGCGATGGAGATGGTATTTGCCGTCGAGCGCGTTTTTATAGCTCTCGAGGCTCGGAGTCGCCGAACCGAGCACGATCGGGCAATCGCTGAGCTTCGCGAGCATGATTGCGGAGTCGCGCGCGTGATATTTGAGCTGCTCCTCTTGTTTGAAACTGGGCTCGTGCTCTTCGTCGACGATGATCATGCCCAGATTTTCGAGCGGGCAGAACAGCGCCGAGCGGGCGCCGATTAGCACCTGCTTCTTTTTGTCGACCATCTGCCACCACTGATCGGTCTTTTCGCGCTCGGTAAGGTGCGAGTGAATGACCGCGACACTCTGGCCCAGGCGGTTGACGAAACGCCTGAGAAGCTGCGGTGTCAGGGAAATCTCGGGCACGAGCACGAGCGCCTGCTTGCCTTCGCTCAGGACCTGTTCGAGCAGGCGAATGTAGACTTCGGTCTTTCCCGATCCCGTCACGCCAAACAGGAGATGCGCGCCAAAACCCGGCTTCGACAAAATACCGTCGATGACCCGCTGCTGCTCGTCGGTGAGCTCGGGCCGTTTCGCCGGTTCGGCGTCGGGAATAACGGCGGCCTTTTTTGATTTGCGCTTCGACTCTTTCGTGAGCGGCGGAATCGCCGATTTCATCACGAGCCCGATCGGATGCACATAGTAACTCGAGAGCCACGAAATCCATTTGAGAAACGCCGGCGGAAAGACCGGGTACTCGGGATGAATTTCGAGAATCTCTTTGATTTTGAACTCGGATTCGTATTTTTCGACCGGCGCGAGCGCCAGTCCCTGAGCCGTTCGCTTGCCGAGTGGAACGGTCACCACCTGACCGGCCTGCAAACCCGGAAAGTTCGCCGCCGAATAGGTGAGCGCGCCCGGCAGTGGCGCGTCGACCGCCACGTGCCAAAGCTTCAGGTCAACGCTCATCGAAACCTCTTGTAAAACTCGGCGATCACCGGGCTCGTGAAAGTCTCTTTGGCGCCGTCGGGCCGCTTGCGGGCGGAGGGCGTCGCTTTGGTCGCAGACACCTTGATCACGCGCATATGGACCGATTGGTCGCCCCAAGAAACCGTGCGGACCTTCGGAAACCAGAGATTATTGCTGTACTCGGTGTACTCGTCGGCTGTGACTTCGGCTTGCGTGTCCAGACGCAAACGGCGAATTAAGAACCGGTCTTGCTCGACCCATAACCCCGGTAGCGCCGTCGCGGATTCGGCGGGTGTTGGGGTGCCGAGCGCGAACGCCACGACACCGGCGGTTCGCGAGAGGCGAACGAACGGATCGGGTACATAGCCGAACTCCTTCGTCTCTTTTTTGAAATTTTCGCGCGGAAGATTTTTGGTCGGAAGGATTTTTTCTTTTACCAGAAACTCAGCCAGCGGATCCCAGCCGCGGTAATAAAACACGGGCTCGAAAAAATCGCCGCCGGCTGTGCCCGAGCGCTCTGTTCCTTTGTCGTCAACGTACAGCTTTTGCCGCCCCTTGTACGTCGCGGATGCCCGTTGGCCGCCGCCGCGCACTTCGAGTGCCATCGAATCGCCGCTTTCAACCAGCCATTCCTCGATAACGGTGAGCGGGCCTTTCTCGTCGCGAAAGGTCACCTCTTGCTGAACGACGTACCCGCCTTTGCCGTGTTGTTTGCCGACCTTCTCGAGTATGACCCGCGCTTTCGGAACGTACGCATGAGCCGCGCGTCCGAGCAGCGAGAACATGGCGATGGCCATGGCACCGAAAAGCAGCCAAATCATGCGGAACAAGCTGTAAGGGTCCAGCACTAGAGTCTCCTTGCGAGGTCTTTGAGATAAGTTCGAGCTTGCGCCCCGATTTCTGGATGCTCAAGGGCCATCTCGACGTTGGCTTGAAAAAATCCGAGCTTATCGCCCGTGTCGAAGCGGCGTGCACTGAACGTCACGCCCAACAAACCTTCGTTTTTCGCGAGCTCGGTCATGCCATCGGTTAGCTGGATTTCGCCGTTCTTTCCGGGCTTGGTGTTTTGCAGGTAAGAGAAAATCTTGGGATGAAAAGCGTAGCGCCCGGGGAGCGCGAAGCGGCTCGGGGCCTTGTCGACGGCAGGCTTTTCGACGACGTCATGAATTTTGTAGGTACCGGCCGCTTGGGGCGATACTTTGACGATTCCGTACTTCACGACTTCTTTTTCGGGAACTTCCATGATGGCGACGCTCGAAAGGCCTGTTTCTTGATAGCTCTTCGCGAGCTGTTCGGTCACGTTGGGTTTGCCGATCATGATCTCGTCGCCCAGAAGCACCACGAACGGCTCATTGCCGATCGCGGGCTTTCCGCTCAGAACCGCGTGCCCGAGGCCCATCGCGAATTTCTGACGAATGCTGACGATGTTCGCCAGATCGCGAATCTTCTTTACGATGTTGAGCAAGTCGGTTTTGCCAGTGCGTTCGAGCGTGTCTTCGAGCTCATAAGAGCGGTCGAAGAAATCCTCGATCGCGGTCTTGCCGCGGCCGGCGACGATGATGATGTCTTCGATACCGGCATCCAGCGCTTCTTCGACAATATAGAGTAGCGACGGGCGATCGATGATCGGGAGCATCTCTTTCGGGACGGTTTTCGTGGCTGGCAGAAACCTCGTTCCGAGGCCCGCGGCCGGAATCAGTGCCTTGCGAATCATGGACTTAGACTTAGCCGCATCTCCGCAAAAAGGCAAAGCTGCAGACTGTAGAAATCCGCACTAAGTTCGCCAAAATTCTGCAATGTTCCAAATGCGATTAGGAGCGCTTGAGGCAGACGCTAAAGTGGCGAACACACGTCGGTTGGCCCGTCTGATCGCAGTTGCCGCTGGACGCGTAATCGACAGGTCCCGCGGGATAGCACGTGCCGGTCGTCGGCATCACGCATCTGTTGGTCATGTCGACCGCCCACCCACTTCCGAGGATGTTGCGAACCTGAGTATAAATCTCGTACTCAGTGGTGCCAGTACCTGGAACGGCTCCGAAGTTGGAGCAGCCGGCTGCTCCGGCATCGCCGTTTCGCACGACCCGGAAATGAAAATTCGCTGGGCAATCCCAGCTGCCGACGGGATTTCCGGTCAAGAGGTCCGTCTCGCCGACTTGGCAGAGCACGTGAATGTTCGAGGGCCCGCAGTTGAAGTTGAGCTGGTAAGCATGGCCGGGCGTCTTCGTTTCATATTTGCGAGCGACGTAGCGTTCGCCTGGCGCCAAGTACGTCGTCGTGAGCACCGTTTGCTGAGATGAAAACTGATCGCGTAACGCGTTCGAGTTCGCATCCCCAAGTTGAAAAGACGTCTTGAAGGAGTATTTGGAGTCCGGCAAGTATTGGTTCGCGCCGAGTGCCGCGAGATCGGGCGCGATGGGCGAAACGTTCAGCTGCGACAAAACGTTCTTCACCATCGCTTGCGTTCCGAGCATCATGTAGTTCTCGAGATCACTTGCGGGGCGAAGGCCGATTTGCAGCTGAGCATCGCGGTTGTGCGCGTCTTCGTTCATGGCTTCGATGCGACGGTTGATCGCATAGCCCGCCACTTCATTTCGAAATTCGGGGCGGAGGCGAATACCGGCGCTGGTGGTATTGTAGGCGCCGGCCTTGAGCGTGAACATGGTCGTATCGCCGGTGTTTTGATCGCATGAGAGGTAAGCGACCCGGTCGATTTGAGCGGAATACGCGAACGGGCGGCCACCAGTGCTGGCGCCGTCGTTCATTGTGTTTTCCATTTCCCAGCCGCAGTTTTGATAAGTCACCACGAGAGCGAGTCCCGCGACGACGAGAAGCGACTTAAACCCCGGTTTTTTCATAGCAAAGATCCCCAATTGCCTTTCATTAAGAGCAGGTTCCATGCCCGCGGGGCCACGTTATATTCGCGCCCACGCATCTCATTTTGAAAACACACTCTAACAATCGACAGAAGTCGCCGGTTCCATTAGCGAAATTGATCACTTAGAGCTGATCTCGCATTTATGAACAGGCGACCAACGACAAGACACGAAAAGTAGCACTTCCGTGCTTCTGCGACGCATTAGCTGTTTGTGGAAAAATTTTTATTTCGTAGAGTGCTGCAAGCCCGATTCGAGCTCTTGGGGCTAGCCTGAAGTCTAGGGAACCTGCTCACCCGAAGCATCGAGGCTGAACGAGTTCGCGACCGGAGCATAAAGCGACGGTTTCAATGGAGGGGGTTAGAATGATGTCTTACGGAATCCAACTGCTGGTGGCGTTCGCCGCCGTGGGAACTTGGGCCTCTGCGGCCCTGGCAAACAATGATTGGCGTCACTTGCACTTTGGTGAAGCCAAGACGGTCGAAATCAAGACCGAACAAAAAGAATTCAGATTTTTCAGCGACACATGCGCCGGGGATAAACTCAAACAATTTCAAGTCGGCGGCCGAAGCATTTGGGATACGCTTCCCGTGCCTGGCAGCCCGACACCGATTCCGCCGTGGAATCCGTACGGCTACGGAACGGTTGTGGATACCATCGTGAACATCGGCAAAACCCTTTGGTCCATCGTCGAAGCGAACCGCCCGGTCGTGAACATTCAATCTAATTACGCAACCGCACTTCCGCGCGGCTCAGAAGATTGGGCGACACTCGAGTGCTGGAGCCGCCCGACGGCCCGCACGTTCAAAACGACCTATGCGAACAAACTCGGCGGCAAGCCGGTTGAGTTCACATTCAAGGTTCTCTACACGTACGGCGGCCGCAAGGACGGCGTCGGCCGCTACCTGAACAACGTAACGATCGTTCCGGTACACCTCAGCGTGGGCTGGGGTTACAAGTTCGCGGCTGAAACCGTCGTGGGCAACGTGCTTAACGCCGGCCCTACCGCCGCTCCTGTCGCGGCTCTCGAGCTTCAGCTCAACTGGTCGGTCGAGACCGTGCTCAAGCACGTTCGCGACTCCGAGAGCTTCTACGTTCGCGGCGACGGCTATTTCGAAAAAATTCAAGTGAAGTAAGCTGATTTCAGGACCCGGGTTTCACGCCCGGGTCCGTTCTTGAGGCCACACACGGAACCAACGCGGCCTTTCATTGACAGTTTTCAAGTCTCCATCTCAAAATTAAGGCCATGAAATACATCGTACTAATCGCCGCGATTTTGGCAGCGGCGAACGCACAGGCCTCAACGTTTAGCGGACCGGTCTCGACGTCGCTTGGGGGAGCCGGAAGCGCGGGCGTTCACATTCTCGAAGCTTCGCATCTGAACCCGGCCACGCTTCCGCATCTCAAAGGCTACTACATGGGTGTGCTCTACAACTCCGCCTCGAGCCAGGGGAGCGCGAGCGCGCCGGCGAGTTCCGTGAGCGGCCTGGGACTCGTGATCACCGATGCCTCCGACGAGGTTTTGATTCCGGCGGCGGCCTCGTACACGCGCGGAACCCGGCTCGTTGGCCCGACTGAGTATGTCGAAACGGAGATTCACGTCGGCGTGGGTTTCAATGTGGTGAAGCGTGTTTCAGCGGGCTTGTCTGTCGATCGGATCACCCGCACGCCATCGAATGGGGCCGAGCTCATCGACCACAATGCGACGTTGGGGGCGCTCTTCGCTCCGTATGACAACTTGGGATTTTCGCTGGTCTTCAAAAACATGCTTGAAACCCGAAACATCGAAATGAACCCGACCACGACGGTCGGAGCGTTTTGGATGTATGAAAAGCTCTGGCGTGCGTACATAGATTTGTCGCAGCCGCAGAAGCGCAATCCCTCTCGCCGGGAAATCGTCGCAGTCGGGGTCGAAAACTCGCCCATCGGTGGCGGTCTGTTTATTCGCACAGGCGGCCGTTGGGATCAGTACGAGGGGCGCCGCTTTCTGACCGCGGGTCTCGGCTGGGACGGCCCGAACCTGTCGCTCGATTACGGTTACGAGAAAAACCTCGATTACGATGAATACCGGCACTTGGTTGACATGCGGGTACAATTTTAATACTTCTGCTTGTCTATAAAACGAATTGAAGGTGAAACATGGCCTCAAAAACCTCTGCGACCGAAAACAAGCGCCGTAACAAAAAAGTTAAGTCGGGCAAAAAGCGCAAAGCTAAGAACCGCAATAAGGGCACGACCCGCACGAAAAAAGAGCTGTTTGGCGATTGATTGGAGCGGCTGCTTCTGTCAGCCGCGACTTCTGACGGTGAGCCAATCTAACTTGAGCTGACCGACTCCACTCGAAATTACTCTGATCGACCTTTCCGGCCGTTGTGACTAACGGCGGAAGTAAGGTATTTCTTCGGGTTCGCCTTTCAGGCGGAAGACCCACGGCTTTTGAAACGTACCCTGTTTTCCAGGCTGATATTTCCACGATTTTTGCGTGCGAAGCGCTTCTTGATCGATGGCTTTCGAGCCCGAAGTGCTGTGTAGCCAAGCGTTTACCACATTACCGTTGCCGTCGACGTTGAAGCGAATGACCGCGGTTCCCTCGACGCGTTTCAAGCGCTCCATCTGAGGATAGATGGCTTGAGGATTTCCTTTTTTCGGCGTGAGCTCGGATTCGGAGCGCACGTTGCCTTGCTGGAAGCGGCTGTTGGCCACGCCGGCGCTTTGGGCCGGCGGCTCCGAAGCATGGGCGGTCGGGAGCGCGGCGGCCTTGATCTCTTTCGTCCAATCTTCACCGTCGTCGGGAATATTTTGAGCGGGAGCCGCGGCTTCGGTCTTGGCCTGCTCTTCGGCCGGCGCGGGAACGAACTTCTCCTGCGGGTCGGCGGTCTCGACCTTCTCTTCTTTGATTTGGCTCGAGGTGCTTTCGGCGATTGCGGGGACCGGCTCAGTCTCGGCCGCGTCTTCCAGCGCTTTTTCTTCGAGGCTTGTCTCTTCAATCTTGTTCTCAGTAATCGCGACCGGGCTGTCTTCGACAGTCTCAATGGGGGTTTCAGCCGGCGTCTCCGACTTCTCGGGCAGCGTGGCCGGCGGCTGTTGTACGATGGCCTTGGCTTTGGGTTTCGAAACCGGCTTCACCGCCGGAGCCTTTTTCTCGACCGGCTTCACGGCCTCTTGCTGCTCGCTCTTTTGCGGAAGCGTCTTCGGAAGCTCGGCCGGTTTGGCGTCGGCGACTTTAAGGGGTTCGGTTTCGACGATTTGGACTTCCTGAGTCGACCCGCCTTGCGGAGCCGGGAGCAGTTCCATCTCGGTCTCAGGCATGATGACTTTCACGGCTTCAAAGCCGGCCATGCCGATCGCAAG
>DASUEL010000432.1:0-3882 GCA_036275095.1 Bdellovibrionales bacterium | reverse complement strand
AACAAATCGAATGAGGGGAGAGCTTTCGCGACTAGACTTCTGCGTTCGAGAAGGCCTGGGCCCCGCCGCCCAAGCGGCGGGGAAAAAGAACAAATCGAATAAGGGGAGAGCATCATCGACCGGACTTCTGCCTTCGACGAGAAGGCCTGGGCCCCGCCGCCCAAGCGGCGGGGAAAAAGAACAAATCGAATAAGGGGAGAGCATCATCGACCAGACTTCTGCCTTCGATTTGGCGATCGCGGGAGGACTCGAACCTCCGACCCTCAGCTTAGAAGGCTGATGCTCTATCCAGCTGAGCTACGCGACCGTCTGGATAGACCGCATGCTACTAAAATTCGTTGGCAAATTGAAGTCAATTCCGAGACGATCGTACTATGAGATGGGTCGGTTTAGCGCTGCTTTTGCTGGGATTGAGCGTGGCGGGATACCATTTGTCGAGGGAGCTCGGGCCCGCGCCGGAAGAGGCGGAGACCTTCCATGCCCTCTGGAGAGAGGACTTGCGGCAGCTGCAGGCCTCGGGGAAGCTTCCGAAGGGCTGGAATCATCTTCGCATGGTCGAGTTCACCGGTCTCGGTAAAGACTCCTGGGCCTGGATTGAAAATCGAAAGCCTGAAATCGCGATCGACCCCGAGGGCGACTACAAACTCGAAATTTTGGTGGATCTATTCGAGGACGAGGAAGGCAAGGCCGCTCTCATCGAATACCACTTGGTCGATCTCAAATCTGAGAACAAAATTTGGGAGCTCGGCCGCACTTTGCAGATCCGCGCGGCCGGGAAGAACTAGCTATTTGCCGATCAGTTTAAGAAACTCGGCGCGGGTTTTTTCGTTGTCGCGGAACTCGCCGATCATTTGCGACGTAACGGTCACCGAGTTTTCTTTTTCTACCCCGCGCATCATCATGCAGAGATGGACGGCCTCAATCACGACACCGACGCCTTTCGGTTGGAGCAACCGATTTAGCTCGCTGCCTATTTGGCGGGTCATGCGCTCTTGAACCTGAAGCCGGCGCGCAAAAAGATCGACGAGCCGAGCGACCTTGCTGAGGCCGACGATCTTGCCACCGGGCAGATAGGCCACGTGTGCCTTTCCGAAAAAGGGAACGAGATGGTGCTCACAAAGCGAATAGAACTCGATATTTTTGACGAGTACCATTTCATCGTAATCTTCTTTAAAAACTGCATTGTTCAGGAGCTTTTCAGGGCTCAAGCGGTAACCTTGAGTCAAGAAGAGCATCGCGTTCGCGTAGCGCTCCGGTGTCTTCAACAGGCCGTCTCGGTTCGGGTCCTCTCCGATTTGCTCGAGTAGAACGCGGGCGGCTTGCTTCAGTTTTTCGGGATCCCGAGCGGCCTTCGGGGTTGCCTTCTTTTCGACTTTTTTCATGGTTCGAACGGTTTACCAAACCTCGTGAATTCAAGGCAAGGCGCGAATTGTTAGCGCCGCTGAAATACTTTCAGCTGCTTTTGGGCCAGATCATGCTGGTGTCAGACGGAGTCGGGGCACGTGGATTGTAGTTGGATTCGGCACCTATGCCGCAAGCACTTAAAGCACTCGGTACACTAGTTTTATTTATCAATATTTCAGTGCCAGCGATTGCCGGCGTCAGCAGCCAGGCCACAAGCTGTGCCTCAAAAGGCGTGTGGACCGAATCCGCTCTTGAAAACACGAGATCGCTCCTCAATATCGTTCAGAAACTCAAAGACAACCCCAAGTGCTCGGCATTCAAACAAGAGGAAATAATCAAGCGGCTCCAGGAAGCGGATCAGACTTTGAATCTCGAGAACCTCGGCCACACGCGTTCGGAGCGGATCGTTCAGCTACCCCGCGAAATCGATTCGCTAGTGAATACCGCCGCCGAACCGAAGCTGCGCGAGCCAATCGTGAAGCTGCTCGCCAATCGAACGCTCGAGTCGGCGGCGCAGGCCGTTGAGTTGTCGAACACCGTGCAGCTGCCGACGGCACTCAGCTTCAAAGTGCAAATGCTGACGACGCTCGGGCAGCGCGCTCAGCGTGTCGCTTCAGTCGGGGCGACTATCCTCGACACCGTTTTCTCGAGCTCAAATGATCTTGATGAGTGTCTGATGGGCACGGATGCGGGGCTCAGCCTCGTCAGCTCGGCGATTCATTTAGCCGGGTCCTTCGTGTCGAGTGGCCAGGGCGTCAGCAACAAATTTGCCAGCTCGGTCGGTAAGCTCCTCCAGATGGTTCGCGATCAAAAATTCACTCGCACCAAGAACACGCTATTGAAACAGGAGTTCTGGACTTCGCTGTCCTGTCTGCTCGAGACCGTGACGGAGAGTTACTGCGCGGCCCGGGATGCTAAGATCATCTTTCAGAAAGGAATGGAGGAGCTGGAAGACACTCAGGTCACCGCCAGCGACGGCAAGACCTATAATGTCTTTGATACGCCGCTCGGCGGTTACCGGCTGTTGGTGCGGGAGCTTCCGATCATCTCGAAATGGATTCAGAATATTCAGATCGGCGTTCCGCACAACATCGAGACCGATGCGCAGTTTCGAAATCAAAACATGGATGTCGTTCACAACTTTTTCAAATCGGTGAACGTTTTGAAAGCGGACTTCAATCAGCAGTCCAAGACGTTCAACAGCCTTGGAAGCGGCAAGCTGGAGTTCAAGCGTAGCTTTCTTTTCGGTCTACTCGAGATGCTCGTAAAGAACCTCTCCGGCGGGCGGGTCGATACGAATTTTTACGAACAAACGATTCCAGGGCCCGTGATGCCTTATCACTTGATCGGCCTCACCGGAATTCCGGCCGAGTGTTTGCCGCCGAAGACTGCCGTGCCCCTGCCGTGGCAGCAATGCGTGCAGGTCAGCAACGGCGGAAAATTTCTACCGGCGTTCGACAATCCGGATGCGTTGATCAATACCATGCGTGAGCGGCTCTGGGCTTTGACGGATCAAGCGCAGATGAAGGCCACGTCCTACTATCGCACATGGGTCGTCGTCGATACCACGAACACCGTCGCCGAAGCGCTCACCGGCCCGAATATGACCGTGTACCAGGGGCTTCATCACATCGTGAAGTATCTCGATACACTCGATCGCAAAGTGGTTCGCCTCAAAGGCGATCCGATCATCCGCCAAGTTCTCGGTGATACCCGCGGCAAAGTGAAAGCCGTGCTCGAAGCCTTCGCGCGCTTCAGAGCGGCGCAAGTGGGCGGAAACGATGCCAGCCGCCGGCTGGACGCGGCCGCTAAAGATATCGTCGATGCCGTCTTCAACAACTTCAACGTGCTCCTCCAGCGTGACGGCTTCCTGACGACTCGGCTGAGTACGCTCATTTATTACGACTTGTCGCTGATGATCCGCAATCAAGCGGCGAGCGACAAAGAAGGCGGGCTTTCATATTACGAAAAACTGCTTTTCAGGGTCGCCGAAAGAAGCATGCTCGATCAGATGATTCAGATTCATGGCCTGAATCCGGCAAATGTGCTTCAAGACATCGAAACGGCTCTCATGGTGAACGCGAACAATCTGACGGCGACAGAATCGTTTTTGAGAGACTCATTGTACAACATGCTCGAAGAAGTCGATGCGATCGGAAGCGGGCAGGGCAACTCACAGTGGGCGCTCAAAGCCAAAGCATATCAACGATTGTTCAAAGATACGTACGGTAGCACATATGCGATCCGCGACAATCCGTTCAGCATGACGCTGGCCTACGCCTCAAACCTGATCTCGCCGGCGCTGGCTCCGGTGCCGCTCGTCACGCGATACTTCTTGCACCGGGACCTCTACTATCGCCGTGTCTCCACTCATCAGACGGCCGCGCCCGAGGGCGCGCAGGAAGCGTTCCGCCACTTCAAAGCCAAGATTTGCGTACACACCGTTTCATTCACCAAGCGAAACCGGGATATGTTCTA
>DASUEL010000431.1:0-5338 GCA_036275095.1 Bdellovibrionales bacterium | reverse complement strand
ATCGATCTCGGTGAGCAGCTCGCCCTTCCAGAACAGGCGCATATTGCGCTGATCGCTCACGGTGCCGATCACGTCGGCATCAAGGCCCCACTTGTGGAACATCTTGCGAATCTCTTCGAACTTCGAAGGCTCGACGATGGCGAGCATGCGCTCCTGGCTTTCGCTCAAGAGAATCTCTTCAGGCGTCATGCGCGAGTCGCGCAGCGGAATTTTGTCGAGGTGCATGTCGAAACCGACGCCCCCGCGCGAGGCCATTTCGAAGCTTGAGCTCGTAAGGCCGGCTGCACCCATGTCTTGAATCGCCACGACCATGTCTTTTTGAATCACTTCGAGGCAGGCCTCGATCAGAAGCTTTTCAAAAAACGGGTCGCCGATTTGAATCGTGGGCCGTTTGTCTTTGTCTTTCGAGCTGAACGACTCGCTCGCCATGCTCGCGCCGTGCACGCCGTCGCGGCCGGTCTTGGCACCCACGTAAACGACCAGGTTGCCAGTACCTTTGGCTTTGGCGAACACGATCGGATCGTTCGGACCGAAGTAACCAAGCGCGAACGCATTCACGAGAATGTTTTGATTGTAGCTGGAGTGAAACTCGGTTTGGCCCGTCACCATCGGAACGCCCACGCAGTTTCCGTAGTCGCCGATCCCGCGCACAACACCGTCAACCAGGTACGGCATGCGAGGCGCGTTGGCCTCACCGAAACAAAGATAGTTCGCAAGCGCGATCGGCCGGGCGCCCATAGTCAGAATGTCGCGCAAGATGCCGCCGACACCGGTGGCCGCACCTTGATACGGCTCGATGAACGACGGGTGATTGTGACTTTCAATTTTGAAGGCCACGCGCTCCCCTTCACCGAGATCGATGATGCCCGCGTTCTCGCCGGTCTCGCCGACGACTTTTTGCGTTTTGTTGAAGAACTTCTTCAGGTGAACCTTGGAGCTCTTGTAGCTGCAATGCTCGCTCCAAAGAGCCGAGAACAGCGCCCACTCCACGCCGCGCGGCGGGCGGCCCAGAAGTTTTTTGATCCGCTCGACTTCATCGACCGTGAGCTTATACTTCTTGCGTTCGGCTTCGAATTCGGCGCTCATCACAGGCCTCCTTTGAAAAACGAGAGCCCGTCGGCGCTTCCCATCCATTTTTCGACGGCACGCTCCGGATGCGGCATGAGAGCCGCCACGTTTCCCTGTTCGTTGGTGATACCCGCAATGTCATCGACCGCGCCGTTGGGGTTCTCTTCGTACGTCCACCAGACCTGATTTTTGTCCCAGAGTTTTTTCACGAGGTCGGCATCGGCATAATAACGGCCCATGCCGTGCGCAACCGGAAGCCGCGCCGTTTCGGCCGCTGGCCAATTCGCCTCCGCGTTCTCGCGCTTCAACGTCACCCACCGGTCAATGAACCGCAGCGTTTTGTTCTTCAATAGCGCGCCCGGGAGGAGTCCGGCTTCGCACAAAATCTGAAAGCCGTTGCAGATCCCGAGTACCGGGATCCCCTTCTTCGAGGCTTCACGAACCGATTCCATGACGGGGCTTCGCGAGGCCAAAGCACCCGCGCGCAAGTAATCGCCGAAGCTGAAGCCGCCGGGTACGACGATTCCCGCCACGTCCGACGAACTGAATCGGTCCTCGTGCCACGCCCAAAACGGCGTGTGCCCGGCGAGCTCGACCGCTTTCCACACATCGCGATCGCAGTTCGTGCCGGGGAATCTCACGACGGCCACTTTTTTCATTCAATCACCTCGAGGGTATAATTTTCGATTAAAGGATTATGTAACACATAGTCCGCCATCTCCCGGGCTTGCTTCAAGGCTTCGTCGCGGGAGTTTGACGGAACGTCGAGCTCGATGAATTTGCCGACGCGGCATTGGTTCAAGTGACGGCCTTGGCGCTCGAGGTTTTCGGCGACGGCGCGGCCTTGAATGTCGAGCACTTCGGGTTTCAGCATGACTTTAACACCGATTTTCATTTTAGGTTCCTCCATGCGGCGGTGAGGCGCCGGCAGACTTCTTCGTAAGTTTGTTGAACGTTTCCGAGATCGCGGCGGAAGCGGTCTTTATCCATTTTTTCGCCGGTCTTGCGGTCCCAAAGGCGGCATGAATCGGGCGTGATCTCGTCACCGAGTTTAATTTGCCCTTTGCTGTCGCGCCCGAACTCGAGTTTGAAGTCGACGAGATCGAGGCCGGCTTCACCAAAGAATGATTTCAGATAACCGTTGATCTTGAGCGCCATCTCTTTCACGCGCGCGAGCTCCTCGGCCGTGCACAGGCCCAGAATGCGAACGTGCTCGTCGTTGATGAACGGATCGCCCATTTCGTCGCTCTTATAATACAATTCGATGAGCGTGAACGGCAGCTCTTTGCCCTCGTCCCATTTGAATTTCTTCGCGAGCGACCCGGCCGCGCGATTTCGCACGACGACCTCGAGCGGAATGATCGTGAGCTTCTCGGTCACCATTTCGCGCTTCTCGACGTCTTGCACCCAGTGATTTGGAACGCCGCGGGTTCCGAGGTACTGAAAAATCAGCGAGGTCATGTCGCGGTTCAAGACGCCTTTGTCGGCGAAGCTTCCCTTTTTCTCGCCGTTGAACGCGGTGAGCGAGTCTTTGAACTCCTGCAAAAGAAAATTCGGCTCGCCTTGCAGCTCGTAGAGCTTCTTGGCTTTGCCTTCGTAGATCATCGCGCCTTTACGGATGTTCATTGGTGGTGCTCCTTTTTAAAATTTTGTCGACTAAGCCGCTGACTTGTTTCAGGCGCCCCGAGAAGATCTCGTCGACTTCTTTTTTCGACAAGAGCTTCGCGAACGACTTGTCTTGAAAGAGCTTGTCGCGTAGATGATCGCCTTCTTTGAGCGAATGGCTGGCTTTTTGAACGATTTTGTACGCGTCTTCTCGTGAGAGCCCTTTGCGAACCAATGCCAGCAAAATCTGCGAGCTCAAAATCTGTCCGCTGGTGAGCTCGAGGTTTCGTTTCATGCGATCTTCGCGCACGACGAGATTTTCGAGTATTCCGGCCAGCCGGTCGGCCGCGAAGTCGGTCACAATGAAGGCGTCCGGAAAGATAACCCGCTCGACCGACGAGTGAGAGATGTCACGCTCATGCCAGAGCACGACGTTCTCGAATGCGGCCATCGCGTTGGCGCGAACCAGCCGCGCAAGCCCGGTGATGTTCTCCGAGCCGATCGGATTTTTTTTGTGCGGCATCGCACTCGAGCCTTTTTGGCCCTTCGAGAAGCCCTCTTCGACCTCGCCGACTTCGGTGCGCTGAAGGTGCCGGATCTCGACGGCCAGCCGCTCGAACCCCGTGGTCAAGAACGTAAGAGCCATGAAGACTTCGGCGTGCCGGTCACGGGGCACGACTTGAGTCGCGACGGTTTCGGGCCGAAGCCCCAGCTTTTGCGCAACTTTCTCTTCGACGACCGCCTCTTGCGTTGAGTACGTACCGACCGGTCCACTCAGTTTGCAGATGAGCGCCTGGTTGATCGCGCGCTCAAAACGCCCGCGGTTGCGCCGCAGCTCCGCGAGATGCCCGGCGAGCTTCCAGCCGAAGGTCGTCGGCTCCGCGTGGATGCCGTGGGTCCGCCCCACGCAGACCGTGCTTTTATGTTCTTTGATCCGCGAAACCAGCGCGTTCTCGAATCGATCAAGGCTCTTATTCAGGAGCCCGGCCGCCTCTTTGAGCAAAAGGCTCATGGCCGTGTCTAAGACATCGGAGCTGGTCATTCCGTAATGCACGTACTTGCCGTCGTCCCCGACGTAACTTGCGACGTTGGTCACGAATGCGATGACGTCATGCTTGGTCTCTCGTTCGATTTCATCGATCTCCGAGACCGAGAACTTGCCTTTTTTGGCGATGTTTTTGGCCGCGTCTTTCGGAATGATTCCGAGCTCGGCCTGGGCGGCGGCAACCGCGATTTCGACTTCGAGCAGTTTGGCGAAGCGGGCTTCGGGCTCCCAAACCCGCGCCATCTCAGGACGGGTGTAACGGGCGATCACGCGGTTCTTCCTTTCTTTGCACGAAATTCTCCATCAGATGATTCTGGAGCATTTGCATCGAGAGCCCTTGTCCGTTGGCATCCAGCGAGACCCAGTCCTCGGGCCCGCAGTACAAAAGATTGCGTAACGAAAGACGCTTGAGGTTTTTCAGATGGCTTTCGAGATAGACCTGAAACCGGGGTGCGCCGAGCTCCTTGTGGCTGACGAGATACTCGGGCGGCCGCTCCAGCAGCACGGGACTCACGGCCGGAAGCCGCGCTTTGAGCTCGGTCTGAATCTGGCTCCCGACTTCATCCAAGAACGAGCGCTGGAATCGCCGCTTCGAGGGAATCCGCACCCAGAAGTCGTAGCGATTCAAGTCGTGATTTTTCTGAACGAGGCAGCAGTGGGCATGAGTCCAAGGAAGACGAATGTCTTTGAGCATCACGAAGTGGTCGGGCAGCGCCGACTCCTCGGGACCCGCTGGAACCTGAAAACCGAAACGCACCCAGCACCAGCTGCTTTCAACAGGCCCTTTCGGATACATCAGAGCGCGTACTCGCTCCGGAAACACTTCACACTCTTCGCTCGAGAGCAGCCACACGAAAAGATCGCCGGTCAACACACCCGAGCGCTCGCTCGAAATTTCGACGGCATCGAGCTTTTGATTCACGATCGAAATGTCGACGATGCGGGCCGACGTGAAGACTTTCACCCCCGCCGCGAGACACTCGCCGAAGGATTGAACGATGCGTTCGCGGGTCGTCTTGCGCATGAAGAATTTAGAGAGAAGCGGCCGGCAATAGCCTCGAGTGAGCGATTCGAAATTGTCGAAGTAAACGTTGGACGAGAACTGCTGGGCAAAGTGTGCAAGCCATGTGGCCTCGAAGGGCTCCTTTTCGAGATCGCGCCGTAGCATGGCGGCACCCGGAAGACGCGCCTCCTTGAGATACCTGATGGTACTCTCACTGATTCCGAGTTTCGACAGCGTGAAAGGCGTAAGCGGGCCGCGCATTTCGAGCGGGCGGTCACTCAGCCAAACGGTCAGCCCGCGCGCGAGTTCTACGAGATCGACGTCGCCCGCCTTCGCTTCCGCCGCGGCGTCTTCTTCGAAGCTTCCGAAAGGGCCCGCCCAGTCCTCGGGTGTCCAGCGGCCCAGCTGATCGGAAACATCGACCAACGAGACCGTCAGCCCGCGCTTGGCCAAAGATCGCGACAAGGAGTTGCCGCGCCCGAAGGCCGAAACAATCACGACATCGCTACGCTTCTGCATCTTCTCACGCTTTCCCGGACGAGCCTGTGCTCGGCCAAATGAACCATGAACTCGGCGCTCTCATAATCGGCGCAACCGTTCGTCTCGACTTTTCGCTG
>DASUEL010000430.1:0-3749 GCA_036275095.1 Bdellovibrionales bacterium | reverse complement strand
CTCGAAGGTCGACTCATTTATGCCGGTTTGCCCGAGCACTTGCTCGAAACGCGGCTTATTGACGGCGAATGACTTAATCGCTTCGAGACGCTCGCCTTCTCCGCGCGGCCACGGCTGGTTCGCGAGCAGACGGCGCATTTCGCGAAAGCCGCGATAGATGCCGTTGGTGATATCGTCGTACATTGAAACGTCGAGGTCGAAGACGAGCGGGACGGTGTTCTCGGCATCGAGGCGCTTGCGTTTGGTCTCGATCTCGTCGACGAAGTCGAACGTGAGCGGAGACTTGACGTCGCCGGAGGCGATGTCGCCCTCGCGAAAGCCCGTGTAGACGAAGTCAGTGTCGAAGGTCAGAAGAAACGAAAGCCCGAGGCAAAACAAAAACAACAGCGCGAGCCGACGCACGTTGAAACGGCGATCGATCATCTGCGCGAGGCGGCCTACGATCGTTTTTTCGATGCCGATGCCGTTCACCCAATCGACGAAGCGAAGGGAATGATCCACATACTTCGAGCGGTTGTGAACCGGCTGACCCTTGTTTTTGCTTTTAGGCATGATCTCCCTTTGTCCCACAAAACATTCGGCATTTCGACAACAATGATGAAGTCGTGAATTCGCCGTTTTCGCGAGTCGCAGCGGCAAATTGACGCGCCTCTCAACGCCTGAAAGCTGGACACCGGCGCCCACCTGGTGCAGTTCAGAGACGCGAGTCGAGATCTCAGTCCAGGAGCGGAGAACAATATGAAACAGGACCTTCGGCAGTTTGGGACCTTAGTCGAGATTATGGCCAAGCTTCGCGGGCCCGGGGGCTGCCCTTGGGACCAGGAGCAAACGCACCTGAGCCTTGCGCCCTACGCGATCGAAGAGGCGAGCGAGTTGAGCGAGGCGATTCACGACGGCGAAGACGGAGCGGTCATCGAGGAGTTGGGCGATCTGCTCTTGCAAGTCGTGTTTCACGCCGAGCTCGGCCGCGAGTCGGGCCGCTTCACAATTGAAGACGTCGTCGAATCGATCTCCTCGAAGCTCATCCGCCGCCATCCGCACGTCTTCGCCGACGTGAAAGTCGAAAACAGCGAGGACGTCACCCGCAACTGGGAAAAAATCAAAGCGGCCGAAAAAGAAAAGAAAAAACGCTCGGGCCGCATGGACGTACCTCTCGGCCTCCCCGCCCTGCAACGCGCGCAAAAAATCGGCGACCGCACGAAAAAAGAAAAATTCGACTGGAAGAACGCGCTCGAAGTCTTCGCGAAACTGCAAGAAGAAATCCGCGAGCTCGAGGCGGAGCTGAGCGCGTCGGGCGGTGCTGCGACTTCGGCCGGCACAGGGGCCACGGCGGGCAAAGCGGGCACGGCGGGCGCCGCGGGCTCGGCCGGCGCGACGGGTCCGGGTGACGCGCGCGACGCAATCCGCATGGAGGTGGGTGACGTGCTCTTCACCGCGGCCCAACTCGCGCGCCACCTCAAGCTCGATGCCGAGCAAACTCTGCGCGAGACAAATCAGCGCTTCGAAACGCGTTACTTGCACATGCGCGGCCTCGCCGAACGCGAGGGCAAAGACTGGGCAACGCTCCCCGACGCCGAAAAAGAGGCGTACTGGCAAAAGGCCAAAGCCGCAACAAAGTAGGTCGGCGGCCTCAGGGTCGGCGGCCTCAGGGGCGGCGGCCTCAGGGCCGCCGGATCCGCGCCGCATGGACATCAGCGCCATCGGT
Organism: Bdellovibrionales bacterium; assembly: GCA_036275095.1. Lineage (GTDB taxonomy): Bacteria > Bdellovibrionota > Bdellovibrionia > Bdellovibrionales > DASUEL01 > DASUEL01. Next base: position 2,044 of record DASUEL010000430.1, on the reverse strand, counting down.
TCCACGGCGCCGCACGCGCGAATCGCGATGCAAGCGCGATCCGCAAACCGGCGGCCTCAGGGCCGCCGGATCCGCGCCGCACCACGCACCGCTAGGGCGCGATTTCCGCGTTGTCGCATTCGTGTCAGTGCCACTGGATTCACATCGTCGCACTTACGTCGGGCACGTCAGGTCCATTTATCCCACGGCGTCGCATATACGTCCGTGCCTTTGAGTTCCTGTCGTCGAATTCCCCCGAGAAAGACTGCGGATTCCATGAAATTCCAAGCTCGTCGTTGACCCGGCAGAGGGACATGCTGTACCATCGTTCACACTAAATGGCGAAAACGGCGCGATCTAAGCCTCGACAGCTCGAGTTCATGAAGAAGAGTCCCGCTTCCTATGGTGGTGACCTCCTCAAGACGCGCCGGGGCCGTGCTCATGGGCGGCCGCTTTCGACTCAGAACACGATGCATTTGGTGCTGCGCTCGTCGTTGGCAAACCGGCAATGGTCGTTTCGGCGACGGGCCAACGACCGACAAGTCAGAGCGATCATCGCGCGCTTCGCGGCCCGGTACGGGGTTACGATCAAGAGGCTCACCAACGCGGGTAACCACCTGCATCTCCACCTTAAACTGACGAAACGCCAAACCTATAAGGCGTTCATCAAGGCTGTGACCGGCGCGATCGCCATGGCCATTACAGGTGCGAGCCGCTGGAAGACTTTGAAACAAGCGATTGCAGAAACGTATTTCAAAGGCGAGCTCAGAGACCTTTATCGCAAAGGAGTCCTGCGCTTTTGGGATCGGCGTCCCTTCACGCGCATCGTTTACGGATTTCAGGGCCTCTCAAGCATGCGGGATTACCTCAATTTGAATGAGCTCGAAATGACCGGCTACACGCGCGCGCAAGCCCGCGCGATCATCGCGAGCTCGAGCACGGGCCCGCCACGCGCGTGATGACGGCAGATTCAGCGCGGCTCCTACGCGCGCGTGAGGCCACAAGCCTGCCGCGTGGCACTTCAAGCTCGACCCCGAACGAAGCCTGCGCCAAGCGAGCCACCGTTTCGAAACCCGCTACTTGCGCATTCGAAGCCTCGCCGAGCATAAAGGCAAAGACCGGGCAACGCTTTCCGACGCTAAAAAAGGAAGGCGTACTTGCAGAAAGCGAAAAAAGCCACGTCTTGAGCCGTCTCAGTTTGAGATTTCGCTACAGATTGAGACGTATTCATCCGATGTAAAGGCTCAGCCCAACCTCGGAGGTCCATATTACCGGCCTGCACTCCAAATCGAGCAGAATGCCTCGTAATGCCCTCGTGAACGGAGCCGCCGCTCTCGCGGTCATGGCCGCGCTGGCTGGGCTTTTTCAAAACTGCGCGGGCGGATTCGCTCCAAACCAGCAACAAGACGATCAATCGAGCTCAGCACCCCCTGACGCGGGCGAGGTGTACGCGCCGGGCGACGCGGATTTTTTCGTGGCAACGAACGGCAATGATAATTGGAGCGGCAAGCTCGCGGCGCCGAACGACGCGAGAACGGATGGACCGCTGGCGTCGATTCCCGCGGCGCAAGCCAAAGTACGAGCGCTTGTGACAGCCGAGCCCAATCGCGCACGTCCTATCGTCGTGCAGATCCGGGGAGGAACGTATCGTCTGACCTCACCGCTTACGTTCACCGCTGAAGACTCGGGCACCGCCGAGCACCCTATCGTATATCAAAATTACGGAGATGAAGCGGTCGAGCTCAGCGGCGGCCGTGTCATTCCCAACTGGACCCGGGTTCAAGGCAATCTCTGGAAAGCTCCCATTCAACCGGCAACCTGGCGCTTCGCTCAGCTGTACATCAACGGCGAGCGCCGCTACCGTTCGCGCTACCCTTCGGCCGGTTATCTCAGAATCGCGGGCCTCGTGCGCCAGGGCGACCCAGGCGGGCAAGGCTGCACGACGGACTCGTTTTCGGGCGATCTCTGCCTCGATCGTTTTCGCTTCAACGCCGGAGATATTCAGGCCAACGTCGTGACGAATTTCGACGAGCTCGAAGTCCGTCTATTTTTGAAGTGGGTGTCG
>DASUEL010000429.1:0-2277 GCA_036275095.1 Bdellovibrionales bacterium | reverse complement strand
GAGATCGACGAAGGCTCTGAGGATTACGAATCGGATGACGATTCGAAGTCGTACATCGACGAAGTCCGCGGCGTTGCGGGCGGCGGCGGTGCGGCCGCAGGTGGCGACGACGACGATTACTGATGAACCGTCTTGAGTCGTCTCGGCCAATGCACGGTCACAGGCGAACCCTCGGCGGCGAAAACGCTCGAGGGTTTTTGCTTTAATAGCCTATCGAATTCGTTTCCGTAAAACCGCTCCTCGCCGACCTTCACCTCGCAAGATTCAACCGGGTAAAGCTGCCAGACCGGGTGCCGTACTTCGTATTCGTACGTCAGCCCCGCCGTCACCCGCGTGTAGCCCCAGTAGTGCTCGGTGATCCAACGCTCGAACGATTCTTCGGCCGCTTCCATCCGGCCGGGGCCGAGGCGGCACGAAATGGAATTTCCGCCCCAACCATAACGAATCGACTGGCCGTCTTGAATGGCATGGGTGGTCGGCCGCGCCACGTAGTTTTCGTAATAGAAAAACCGCGCGGTCCACGCCAGAAGCCGGCTCGGCACGACTTCTTTGATGAAGACCACGGCTCTTTTGACTTGGGCTCCGTCTTGCCGGGTGACGTAAAAGCGGAGGTTGATCTCTTCGAAGGACTCGTGGCCCGGCGCCGGCAAGATGCCCAATATTTTGGTTTTGTGAAACATGAAGCCGACGAGGCTTACGAAACACTTTCCGCCGAAGAGATCGAGCTCGGTTCCGGCCGGAATGAAGGGGCGAAGCCAGGCCGGATCAGCCTCATAATTCGCGAGAACGAGATGGCGCCATTCTGCCGAGAGAAAAACAGGCCGTCCCCGCGGCTTGGCGTCAGTGGCGTTCGTCGCCGTTGTCACCGTCACCTGGCTCCTCTTCGCCTTCGTCAACGTCTTCGAGGTCTTCGGCCTCATCGATCATGAGCTCGTCGCCGCGTTTGAGGCCAAGGATCTTGTTGGCCTCGGCCTCGAGCTCGGTGTTGCGGCCGGAGTATTGTAGGAAGATCGTGTCCTTTTCGAAAGGAAACGCCTTCCAGTTGCGGGGGAGGTCGAGGTCTTCATCGGCTTCGAAATATTGCGACATCATGCTGGAGATGCCGTCGACACAAAGCTCGAGCTTCTTCAGGACGTCTTTGCCGTTACTGTCGACTGACGCTTCAAAATTGGTCTGGCGCAGGGCCTTAGGCGACTCTTTGTAGCCGACGGAAAGGAGCACCTCGTCAGGGTAGATGCGGCCCTCGACGATGATGGCGCGGCCTTTTAACTGCTTTTTAAAGGTTTTGGTAAAGACGTCTTTCACGTTGTCGAGGAACTCTTTTGGCAGGCTGGTCGACTTGCGCGGGGAGCGTGATTTTTTGCGCGGGTCCATGGGGTCTCCGACAATGTTATTTGACTTTGAATTATGGCCCCGACTATAAACGTACAAAGAGTCGCCGACAACCCCGAAGTGCCCTAAATGACACGATTTTTCTGACTCTCAGACGGAGCGGACTCTTACATTACAATTGAAGATTTCGAGCTCGAATCGCGTCCAGCGATTGCAGTGCTCAGGTTATTAAAGATCGGGTTCCAGAACCGGTCCGATGGAGATGGTTTTAATGGACGTGCAGACAGGCCAAACCGGCAATCCCTTAAAACGCGACGGCGTTTACATCTCCACGTACGGCTGCCAGATGAACGTGAACGACTCCGAGCGGATGTACTCACTTCTCGAGATGGCGAATCTCGTGCCCGTGTCGGCGCCTGAAGACGCGTCGGTCATCATCATCAACTCCTGCAGCGTTCGCGAAGGTCCCGTTCACAAAGTGCACTCCGAAGTGGGCCGCTACAAAGTTCTGAAGAACAAAAATCCGCGCCTGAAGATCGGCGTCGGCGGCTGCGTCGCCCAGCAAGAGAAAGACAAACTTCTCAAGGACGTGCCTCTCATCGATTTCGTGTTTGGCACCGACGCCATCGATCAGCTTCCTGATATCGTCTCTAAACTCCGCCAAGATGAAAAGGCGCGGGTCGTTTCAGCTCGGTTCGAACATCAAAAACCTTACGAGATCGAAACGCTCGTGCGCAACCCGGGTGTTTCGACCTTCGTGAACATCACGAAAGGCTGCGACAACTTCTGCACGTTTTGCGTGGTGCCGTTCACGCGCGGGCGATTGCGCAGCCGTCCCACCGACGAAATTCTGCGTGACGTGCGCGAGCTCGTAAAGCGCGGCGTGCGCGAAGTCACGCTGCTCGGGCAAAACGTGAACTCCTACGATCACAGCGGCGTGAACTT
>DASUEL010000428.1:0-2697 GCA_036275095.1 Bdellovibrionales bacterium | reverse complement strand
AGCGTCCATCGGCGCCGCTACGGGGCTGCATGCTTCAGCTTGGGAAATCTTTACAGCCGGCCGGCAGAGCGTCCTACGAGGGCCGCGAACTCCGAGCCGAAGCGATGGGCGTCGCCGGGCCAGCGAGCCGAAATGTAATTGCCGTCGAGCACGGTGAAGCCCGGGCGCAGGTCGCTTGGAGAATCGCGGCGGCTCGGCATGATCAGCTCCGGACCCGGATCGAAGTCAGCCGGGCTCGCGAGAAACGATTTCACCTCATCGGCCATCGCGGTTGGGTAAGTTCGGTAATAGTCGCCCAAATACGTTTTGGTCATGTAATAGGCGGCCATCTCCTGGCGTTTCGTGAGTCCGGTGGTCTTGCGGCCCCAAAGAACGGATCGGCCGCTACGGGGCGAAAGGCTCCGGGCCGCGAGCAGCGTGCCGTGACAGATGGCCCCGACCGGCTTTCCGGCTTCGAAAAACTCCGACACGACTTTCTGAAGAATCAGCGATTCGAGGTAAGGCCGCATGCCCTTGTCATGCCCACCGGGCAACAATAAGGCGTCGAATGCGGAGGACTCGATCTCACCGTAAGTGAGCGGCTGTTGAAACTCAGGCGACGCTTCCATTTCGCGGTAGGCGCGGGCCCCGTTGGCGTCGTTCATCAAAATTTTCTTCCAGACGCCCAGGTCTTGACCGGTGAGCATGCGCACGTCGGCGCGGGCGGGTTTGCCATCGGGCGTGGCGAAAATGACCTTGAACCCGGACTGCTTGAGATAGGTCCAGGGCACGCCGCTTTCCGTCGGGTCGAAGCCGTAAGCGGGAAGAGGAACGAGAACGGACTTCGCGTGATCGGCGGCATTAGCGTCAGCAACCATGAATGAAAACAAGAATACCAAAAACATCCCGGCCTCCCAGCTCAAAAAGCTCGGACGCGAGAATAGCACCCGCGGCCTTCGTGACACGAGCCCATTCGTTGACAGGTCCGGGCCGCTTTGTCAGCCTTTTCGTATGCCGGCGAGAACGAGCCAAAAGGACGATATTTACTGGAGAATTCTGAATTCGGCCGTCGCGCTGGATATGCGGCACGGGCACCAGAAGTGGACGATGACCCAGCTCTCGAAACAAAGCAAAGTTTCGCGCACGCTCATTTACTACTATTTCGGAAAGTCGAAACTCGGCATTCTCAACGAGGCGGTCACGCTTTTCGGGGCCGAGTTCGCCGGCGAAACGGCCGAGCGGCTCGCGCTTTGGAAAGAGGGGCGGATGGCTGAGACGTTTCTGAAAAGCCGCGAGCTTCTCAAGATGGTGCCGGCGCTAGTACCGTTTTATTTCATCAACCGGAGCCAGCCGAGTGAGCTCGGCGAGGCCATTCGCAAAAAAGAAAAAGCCTTCCGGCAAAAGCTGGCCGCGTTCTTTCCCGGGCGCGGTGCCTCCGAAATTGAAGCGCTCTTCGGGATTTTCTGGGGCCTCGTTTTCGCCCCCGACCTTAGCGAAGCCGGAATTCGCCGCTGTGTGGAGCTGCTGACGGCGTCAGGCTCGAATCGTCAAAGTTGATTCGCCGCCCGCCTCTTCGACCCGCCCGATGATCTCAGCACGGTGAAATCGGGCGCGAATCGCATTTAACAACTCGGCGGCGCTCTCGCTTGCGACCGATAAGAGAAGGCCTCCACTGGTCTGCGGATCGTGAATGACGAGCTCCTGCCAGGGTTGCAGGCCAGTGAGCCTGAGCGCGCTCTCTGTATAGGATTTGTTCGTTCGATGGGCCTTGGTCAAAAATCCTTCTTGCAGCAGCGCCGGCGCGCGCTCGAAAACGGGAACGCGCGGGAGCTCGATGATGAGCGATTTTTGACTCGCTTTCGCCATCTGCATTCCGTGCCCGCTCAAACCGAAACCCGTGATATCGGTAGCGGCGTGCACGGCGCCGAGGAGTCGCGGCTCGACGCAGTCGACGACGTTATTGAGGGTTCTCATCGACGTGATCACGTCTTCGATGTCGCTTTCGGTTACGGCGCTGCGCTTGAGGGCCGCTGTGGCCGCGCCGGTGCCGAGGGGCTTGGTGAGAATCAGCGCGTCTCCGGCCTTCGCTCCTTGATTCGACCAAACCCGGGCGGGGTGTACCATTCCCGTAACCGACATTCCGAATTTCAGCGTATCGTCATCGATCGAGTGCCCGCCGACGAAGTCAGTGCGGGCCTCGCGCAGTAGATCCGAGGCGCCCTGTAGGATCCGCGCGGTCACCTCGTTCGTGAAGGTCGCCAGGGGCACCGCTAGGATCGCCATCGCGGTGACCGGCCGGCCGCCCATGGCGTATACGTCGCTCAAAGCGTTTGCGGTGGCGACTTGGCCGAAGGAATACGGGTCGTCGACGATCGGCGTGAAGAAATCGAGTGTTTGCACGAGTGCCATGGATTCATTGATCTGATAGATGGCGGCGTCGTCAAAGTGGGCCCCGTCGACCAGAAGGTTGGGGCTTGCCGGAGGAAACCTGACGGATTTCAAGATGGCCCGCAGCTCGACGGCCGGGACCTTCGCGGCGCAGCCGCCTTTTTGCACGGTTTGGGTGAGTCGTAAGTCGTTGTTTGTCGGCATCTTGTAGCGATTACCATGGACTCGTTTGGGGCGAAACAAAATCGTTCGAATTTAGGAAGCTTGGCGTTTTCGACAAAGGGGCAACATGCTATACAAGCCGTCACGTCTCACCAGGCCTGGGGGCAA
>DASUEL010000427.1:0-3861 GCA_036275095.1 Bdellovibrionales bacterium | reverse complement strand
GGGAGTGCGGCCCCAGAACAGCATTCCGTAATTATTGAGCACCGACGTCAGGACGTCCGTTGTGAGAGCCGCCTGAGTCTGATCGAAGGCGACCATTTGGTGCGCCTTGCGCTGATCTTTCGGGAGCACCGCCTCGGCTTTGATGAACTCCGTGCAAAAACGCGACGCCAGAATGGTCGTCGTCAAAAGTAGAGGTCCGCTCACCGATCCGACCGAACCGGTTTCGGAGAGGCGGCGAAACGCCTGGTTGTAATAGTTGGAGACGACTGGATTCGTCTTTGGCACCCCGGTCACCGTGGACATCGCCGAGTAAACCTGGCGATAGTTCTTGATCGACAACGCCGATGCGGCGTCCAGCTGCGCGGGCGCGGCCGCCATGGCCATGCCGAGCGCTAGCGTTAGTAAGCGTCCCATGCTTCCTCCTGCAGGATTCAATTTTTCAGCCCGAGCAGCCGGGTAAAATCGCGACCTCTTCGAATAGGGTTTTGAGTTTATATCCACTGCTCTGAAACTTGTTCGCTAGATCTTCGATGACTTTGGCCTCCGAGGCCTCGGGCTTGCGGCGGCAAACCTCGGTGTAAACCGTTTGGGCCATGCACGAACGGAACAATTCGGTGTTCGAGAGAAATTCCCCGTACGCCCGAATTCCGTTTTTCACGCCGGGCGACTCGAGCTGATTCTTCGAGTTGCGCAGCCATAGGTTTTCCCACGAGTCGTCGACCACGACGTTGCCGGGAGGAAATGTCGACTTGTTTTGATTCATCTTGGTGGCGACGTACGGAGGCGCGCCGTAAACCAAGCGAGTCGGGCCGAAATCGAAGCGCGCATAGGCCCCGCCGAGCGCATCCATTCCGGCGTGGCAGCCGACGCATCGGGTTTGGTACGTCTTGAACGCGCCACCGGGTTTGCGATCGACGTCGCGGCGGACCCAGTTGTCGGGAATGGTGAAATCCATTAAGGATTCGATCGGCCGGCAGAGAAAAACCATCATCGAATATTGAATCGCGCGGCGATTCGTTCCCATCTTGAGGTGGGCGTCGCCCCACGCGCGGCTCGTGAGCACGCCCGCGGCTTCGGGTATGCGCGGATCCTGCGGCGAGCTTCGCACAAGATTCGTGTGAAGATCGGCTTGCATGGTCTCGGCCCGCTCGTAATGGGTGTTATTGTCGGGCGACGGCGACGGCGTGACGTTTCTAACGTAATAAGTGAAATTTCCCGAGAGCAGCTCACGCGCGTCCGTTTGGTCGCGCGCGACTCCTATGACCATCGCGATGAAATCGTTGAGCGGAACGAATGCGGTCTGATCTTTGTTCGACATCGGCGCGGCCCACTGCCTGACGGTGTCGTTATAAAAGGCCGGATCTTGTGTCGCGATTTGCGCGGCTTCGAGATTTTTGCCTTGAGAAATCAGTGTCGCCATCTGATTGAGGCGAGGGTCGTTCACCGAGAGAGGAACGCCCGTCAATCTCTCGAAAAGCTTTCGGGCCTTCGTCGAGGCTTGAGCTTTCGCTTCGAGAGAGATCATCTGAGACGCAACAACCAGGATCAAAGACGAGACGAGAATTTTGCGAAATGACAAACTAGACATTGGCCCCCCTCTCGAGAATGATTAACACGCTTGACTCGGGCTGACCATGGGGAGTGTTATAAATTTTGACTAGACTTTCGGCGGCTCGACCAAAGTAAAGCGCCTCGACAAAGATCGAAACTCCCGAATGGGAAGAGACGGTGACTGGACCAAAGGCCAAGCAATCAGCGCGACTGATTGAATCAAGTAGACGAGTTTATATGACCGACACAAAACCAATTCCGATTTTCGCCGCGCGCACGTTGGGTTTGGGAGCGTATCGGCCGCTCGATACGAGCGCGTCATCGAACACGCCATGCAATCGTGCGCCTGGTGACAATTGGAATCAGTCTGGTGACGCCGGCCGGTATCAAAACAGCGCGCGTGCAACGGACGGTTTCAAAAAGTCGAGCCGAATTTCACGGCCAATCGCGACAACAATCGCAAATTGCCTACAGATATGCGCAAACTTTTTCACATATGAGGGAGTCACACACGTGAACCGGAGTCTTATTCTGGGTGCCGTCGTTTCGCTTGCAGGTTTCACAACACTCGCCACGAGCGCGAGTGCACAAGTCACCGCGGTCGAGCTCAGCGCCGGTTATTCCTCATCGTGCGCGCGTTTTAGCAACGGCAAAATCAAATGTTGGGGCCAAAACGATTACGGGCAGCTGGGCTTCGGTGACACCAGCTACCGCGGCGACCGACCCGGGACCATGGGTCTCGCGCTTCCTTATGTCGATATCGGCGCCAACGTTCTCGCCAAAAAGATCAACGTCACGAATTATTCGGTTTGCGCCCTCACGACGAGCGGTGAAACCAAATGCTGGGGTTATAACCGGCTCGGCAGCCTCGCCCTCGGTCACGCCATGAACATCGGCGACGGCTCCGCTGAGATGGGCGATTCGCTCAAGTCCGCCGAGCTCGGTAGCGCAGGCAAAGCCATGCAAATGGATGGCACCGGATTTCACTCATGCGCGGTTTTCGAAACGGGGCGGGTCAAGTGTTGGGGCTACAACGTCGACGGCCAACTCGGGCTCGGCGACCGCCGCGACCGAGGAGTTCGCCCGGAGCAAATTGGAGAAAATCTTCCGGAGGTCGATCTCGGAGCCGTCCCGCGCGTCATGAAAGTGACGACTGGGACTTACCACTCGTGCGCGTTATTCGAAAACGGACGTGTGAAATGCTGGGGCGACAATACAAGCGGCGCCCTTGGACTCGGCGACACCCAAGACCGCGGCGACCAGGCCGGCGAGATGGGCGACGCACTTCCTTTCGTCGACCTCGGCCCTGACGAGCTCGCCATCGATATAACCGCGGGCTATTCATTCACTTGTGCGCTGCTAAAGACGAGAAAAGTCAAATGCTGGGGTATCAATTTGGAAGGCCAGCTAGGGCTCGGTGACGTCAGTACGCGGGGCGACCAGCCGGGCGAAATGGGCGCGAATCTCGCAACCGTCGATCTCGGAGTCGGAATGACGGTCATGGCGGTGGCCGCGGGGCTTCGCCACGTTTGCGCCGTACTGCTGAACGGAACGATGAAATGCTGGGGCGAAAACCGCTCTGGCCAGCTCGGGCTCGGTGATACGAACCTTCGCGGAGACAACGACCAGGAAATGGGAGACGCGTTGGAGCCGCTTTATTTCGGGAGAAATATGCGCGTGCAAACCTTCGCGCTCGGCAGCCAGCACGGCTGCGCCGTTCTGACGATGATGGGCAAATATATGGGCGTCAAATGCTGGGGCGCCAATTACAGCGGCCAGCTCGGGCTCGAACACCGGAACAACATGGGCGCACGCCCCGAAGATATGATCAAGCTTCCTTTCTTAAGCCTGGGAACCGACGGTAATCCCTGAGATGGAGTAGACATGAACATGAAGACCTTTTTTCTGATCGCAATCGCACTGCTGCTATCCGCGCCGATTGTCGCGCAAATGCGCCCACCCGCCGCCGTCGAGCTCGCCATCGGTGACCGGCACTCGTGCGCGCGCTTCGAAAACGGCAAAGTGAAGTGCTGGGGCTCAGGCACCTACGGCCAACACGGCCAAGGAAGCGCCGCCTCGCTCGGCGACGCCCCGAATGAAATGGGAGACATCTTGAAGCACGTCGCGCTCGGGGGTGACGCCACGGTCAAAAAAATGTCGGGCGGCGACTACATGAACTGCGCGCTCATGAGCGATGAAAAGCTCAAGTGCTGGGGCTATGGGGGCTCCGGAACGCTTGCCACGGGCGCCACGCTTTCCATCGGTGACGGGCCCAATGAAATGGGCGACTTTTTGAAACCCGCCAACCTT
>DASUEL010000426.1:0-3210 GCA_036275095.1 Bdellovibrionales bacterium | reverse complement strand
GCGACCGACCGCCAAAGCATCATCGACGCCGGCCGCTTGCGCGTGCGCCCGATCTTCTTGACGACGGTCACGACCGTGATTGGAATTCTGCCGACCGCGTACGGCCTGGGCGGCCTCGATAAGTTCGTCGTGCCGGTCGCGATGGCACTGGGCTGGGGCTTGTTTTTCGGCTCCGTACTCACCGCGTTCGTCTTCCCGTCGTCACTCGCGATTCTCGACGACTTCACGGCCCTCATGCGCCGCTGGTTCCCGAAAGCCGCCACGTTCTACGATCACTAGAGCGTCTAAATCTTTGACAATTGTGCGCCTCAATGGGCTTGGCCCCGTGGTTTTCTCCCTATTGTCAAAAATGGGCGCGGCCAACGGGACCACGGCTTGCTCTTCAAAACGTCAGCGGAGGTCTCAAATGAAATACCCGATTTTCGCGATCTTACTGATGGTGCCCATGGTCTCACTTGCGCAATACCGGTCTTCACCGGAGATCACCTGCGGCGCGGCCGAGGTTTTTGACGCCGGCTATTCTCTTTCTTTGATGAAAACCGAGTCAGGTCACGATGGTTCCCTGAGCCGCGGCAGCTACGGCGGCCCTCAAAAGCTCGGAACCGAACCCATGAAAGTCGAACGCGATACAAACGCGCGCGGCTGCACGCTCAAGATCACTCAAACCAACGACGTCGATGGAAACGAGCTGCTTCTCGTGATTACAGCGGCCCAGGCCGGCGGCGGAAATTACGGCACGCTCAACATGAAGCTCGACGGCCAGCCCATCGATCCCTCATTCCGCAAAATGAACTGCTTCATCAGCCAGGGCGCGTTCAACAGATACTGCAACCCCTCAGACGGCGGTGCAAGCCACCAAGAAGGCAGCGACTGACCCCTCCCAGGGCCGGCCGAGCGACGCAGAGTTGCCAAAAGCCGGTCCGGGATTGCCACGGCAGAAAATTGATGATTTAGGAGAGGGCGCCTCTGAAAGGAGCCGCTCATGCGAACCCTCATTCTATTGTGCCTTCTCTCGGCCAGCCTCAGCTCCAACGCTCAGAACCGGGCCGAAACCGCGCTCGAAGGCGGAGCCGCCCAAACGCTTCTGAAATCTCTCGAAGCGGCCGGTTCCATCATTGAATGCGAGAAGGAGTCCTTTCACGTTTGCGGAACGGTCGTGCAGGATCTCCTTTGCACGAAAGACGCCGCCAAGAAGATGCGCTGCCAATTCGAAGCTCAGGGCAACGACATTGCAAAACAAGTGAGCGTCTCAGAGGCAAAGGCCAAGCCGCTCTACGAGGCGCTGAGCTCGAAAATCAAAGAAAGCTGCATGAGCGGAACATGCACGGTCAGCGCCTCTATCATCCAGTGCTTCAATTATCTTCAGGGGCCCGATAAGGGCTTTCAGTGCGCGATCCTGCATTGAGCATGGAAGACGCGATCCTGCCGTTCGTCGGCTTTCACGTGAGTCTCATCATCACAGCCCTCGGCTTCGGGCTGAAGTACTCCGAGCGCAACAGACTTTACGGGATCCGTACGAGCTACACGCTCGCCAGCGATGAGAATTGGAAGTACGTGCATGCCAAAGCGACGAAACCGACCGTGATAGCTGGTCTTGCCGGCATCGTGGTTTTCGCGAGCTCCTATTGGATCGAAAGCCTTCGCAGCGAGACCGCTTTCTGGGTCGTTTTCGCGGTACAGATCGGCACGCTCATCAGCACGGCGTTTATCCGCCGCCCTGTCGAAAAATAGATCGCTTTACCGGCGCTCAAGTGAAGTCAGTCATCAATCGTAATCGACGAGCTTCAAGAGGCCGCCCGACCACAATCCCGCATAGAATGTCGTAGATGGAGAGGCAACGTCCGCAAGCAGCCGCCAGCCGATCGTGCAGGGCCAGGCGCCGGTCGTGATCGACGTCCACGTGGAGCCGCCATCGAGCGACCGAAAGAAGCCCACGGTCGAATTCGCGGCGAAGCTCGTCTGCCCGCCGAACGTAACGGCGTAATAAACACTCCTGCCGCCGCGATTGGCGATGGCGACATCGACGAGCTGAATGGCAGTCGCAGGAGATGTCATCTTCGTCCACGTGATGCCCGCTGCGCTCGTGTCGAAGTTGGTCGTCTTGTAAAACCCACCCGAGCTCCCGCCGACGATGACTTCAGCGGAATTGGTGGGATTGACCGCGACCGAGGAGAACCCGCCTTCGGCGGCGGCGTAGCCGGCCAGGCCTAGCGACGACGTGGTCGCGAACGAATCCGTCGTGACGAACGCGTCGGCGCCATTCACGCCGACCGCCGCGCCGCCCATGTACGGATGAGGCGCGATCGCCCATGCGACCACTCCCGCGCGGGCGGTGAAGCTCTGGCCACTGTCGCTCGAATAAAAGAGGCTGTTGCCAGCTGCACCCGTCGGCACGACGGCGTAAACTTTGCTGCTCGTGACCTTGTCGCGTATCAACCGGTAAATGTATTTGATCGGCGCCACCGCCGCCGCGGCCGGAACGAAAATTTGCGTCCACGGCCCGGAGCTTCCGTTGGTCGAGCGCCACACACCCTTAGTCATCGTGCCCGCCAGAATATTGGATGCATTTGACGGATCGATGTCGAATGAGAAAACACCGTCGTCGGTCGTCGGGTCGTCGAAGCGCGCCCAGGTCGCGCCGCCGTCGAACGACTCGAAGTTCGTTCCGAAACCGCCGCCCGCAGACGAAGAAATCAGAAGATGCGAAGCCTGCGACGGGTTCTGCGTGAGTCCGGTCGAAGCATTCGAGTAGATGTTGTTGCTGGCCGCGGTCCAGCTCGCGCCTCCGTCGGTCGAGCGGTAAACACCCCGCCCGTTACCGGAGCCGACGAGCATGCGATTCGCGTCGCTTGGGTCGACGGCGATCGAGAAGATAAAATTGCCGCTCATTCCGTTCATGATCTGCGTGAACGAAGCCCCGCTATCGGTGCTCTTGAACAAACCATACCTCGTCGCCGCGACCGTGCTGTTACCGCTGGTTCCGACGAGAACCAAATCCGTGGCATTCGTCGCGCCCGACTTCACGAAAAGCCGCAAGTTGTTCTTGTTGACGATGCTCGTTCCGACCGACGTGTCGTTGATCAGGCCGCCCGCGAACGTCGCGGGATGAAGCCGATAAATGTCTCCTGTCGTGTAGGCGATATAAAGCCAGTTCGTGGTGAACGCGATCGCATCGATTCGAATTCCTGAAGCAGAATTGAAAACCTCGGT
>DASUEL010000425.1:0-2293 GCA_036275095.1 Bdellovibrionales bacterium | reverse complement strand
AGCGTCGGCAACGAACTGAGCCGGCGTCAGCGGTGGGCCGTCACATAGTCGCAATTCGGTGTAGTCCGCACCGAATGCATTCATCGCGCCGAGCGCGCACGGCTCAATCGATGAAGCCTCTCCGTTCAAGCGAACCGCGCGAATACGGGCGACGAGCGTACGCTCGGCATTCGTGAGCTCACGTTCTGGCCTGCCGTTGACGAGAGCTTGCTCCATCGCGATTTTCAAGGCTTCGAGCTGATGGCGATACGACTTTAGCTTCTGATCTTCAGTCGTCTTCGGCAAGGGCGTCCCGGGGGCGCCGACAGCAGTGCCGTAAGGATTGGGGCTGCTGGGGCCCTGGGCCGTTGTTGGTGCCGCCTGCGGGCCGTCGAGCTCCGCCATGCGCTCTTTCGGAATCACGGATCTCAGCCGTTCGCGCACTTCACTGAGCTTTCTTCGCTGAACTTTGGCGGTTTCGCTCTCGGGCGGCCACGGCAAGAAAATTTCGGGATCCGAGACGGAGCCGCGAAGGATCCCTCGCGTAATCGCTTCGATTTGGGCAATTGCGTACAATTTGAACGCGGGGCTGAGCTGAGTGTTCGGCGCGCGATCAATGTGCTGTGCGAGCTCCACTTTCAAATCCATGAAGAAATCGTCGCCGCTGTTTCGGCTCGCGGCCGACGCCTTCGCGCTTTCATCTATCTTTTGGGTGCTCGCGTGGGCGCCGACCGGAGTCAGCGGGCCGCGGCCAGGCGCGCTGCTATCGCCGGACTTGGGTTTCTCGGGCGCCGGCAGGTGCTCGCAGCGCTGAACGGGATTCGCGCTCGCGGCCGCGTGAACGGCTGTCACGATCAGAAAAATCATCCAAGGTTTCGCGCGTTTCACTTCTAAATTGTAGAAGATTTAGCGCGGGTACACACCGGGGCCAAAGCCGGGGAGCGCCGTTACGGTTGAGAACCCCGGCTTAAGGCCGGGTACGGGGGCGACGGCTTTCGAGTTGCCGTAGATTCAGCGGGTCACTTTTTCGAGCGTGTAGATCAGCTCCCAGAACGGGAGAATGCGCTGAAGGTCTTTGAGGCTGAACGAAGTGAAGAGCTCGCCTTTTTGCGACTCCTTGTCGCCGATGACGCCCTTGGAGATCAAGCCGTTCACGTCGTTGGCCGTGACGAGATGACCGAGCACTTTCATCGATTCATTTTGCATGTTGTTCAGCGAGATTTTGACTTTGCCGCTCTCATCAGCGGGCACTTGGCTTCCGAACGCGATGAGCGCGCGCAGCACCTTGAGCTCGGTTTCTTCGATCGTGACGCGTTTGCCTTCGTCTTTGAAGAGGTAGTCGTTGTAGAACTCGACGAAGTCCGCGAGCTGATCGAGCTTGAGCATCGTCATGCGCTGTTTGCCTTCGCCGAGATCTTCAACCTTCATGTAGCCCAGGCCCGAGAGCTGCTCGGTGAGTTTTTGCATGCGGTTGGTGGGTTCGCCGAAAACCTGAATCGTGAATTTTCGAAGCGTACCGCCGGGGACGACGACACCTTCGGGAACGGCTTCGCCGTATTTGTGGGCGACGAGCGCGAGAATGCCGCAAAGCTTTGTGATCGTGTGAGGCGGAAACATGCGCGTGTCGTTCGTGGCCTGCTCGAGATTCTTGATGCGCTGGTTGGCTTCACGCAAATGATCGTTGATCGTTTTCACGACCGACTTCAGCCACTCCGGAAAGGTTTTGAACTGGGCGTAGAGCGCTTTGAAGGGGAGAATGATGACTTCGGAGTCTTGCGTGGCTTTGGCGCTGGCGCTGCGGGGTTTGTTGTCGAAAAACGCCATCTCACCGAGCATCGCGCCGGGACCTAGCTCCGCGAGCTGAATTTCGGCCTTGCCTTTGGCTTTGAAGACGCTGAGCCGGCCCGATTTTACGACGTACATCGCATCCGAAGGATCGCCTTCGCGAAAAAGAAGCTCGTTGGGCCCCAGCTTTTTGATCGATGCAGACATCTTGCCGTTCACTCCCGTAAAGCCGTCAGACCACGGCTCACTTAAGTTATCGGCGGGTAACCCAATGATTTTGAGGGGTAACGTCGTCGCGTTACTAAATCACGCTAGATTTACGTCGGGGATGGCGCGCGGGATTGTGCCAGGATGAGAAGATCTGAAGCCGCTCTCGACCAACGATCAGTTTTCGGCTCCCGGCTCTCGGCTCTCTGGCCCCAGTTCTCTGGATCATATTGAGATACGGCGCGCATGGTTATGCCCTTAGCCCGAGCACAGAGGCCCGAGAGCTGGGAGCTGAGAGCCGAAAACTGATCGCGGATCGAGT
>DASUEL010000424.1:0-2405 GCA_036275095.1 Bdellovibrionales bacterium | reverse complement strand
TTCACCGGTCACCGTTCACCGTTCACCGTTCACCGTTCACCGTTCACCGTTCACCGTTCACCGTTCACCGTTCACCGTGAGCCGCGCATGGTGGAATGTCGCCCGCGCAATCCATAGTTCACACGCCTTTATCCACATTCGGGGTTTGACCTCGCAATATATTGCGCAGTTTCACCTGTCCCGGGACAGGTAAACTCCGCGTTTTCCCTCCCGAATCACCCGCATTTGTCACAATCCCCATCAACTGTCAGCGTTCCCGCTGGCCGCACCGGCCGATTCACGGCTAAGATTCCGTCTGCCGGAGGTCATCCTATGTGCCGTCTCTTCACGAAAATCATGCTCGCGCTCGCCATGCTCCTCGCGATCCAGATCGCGGCCGTTGAATCCTCGGCCGATCACCACGCGCCCCACCTCGGGGCCGACGTGAACATTTGCCCTCGCCCGCTCCTCGACGAAGTCGGCCAGTACGGCAAGGGCCGCATCGAGGTGATCAAAGAGTGGGTCGCCAAATCTCCGCACAAGCACCCGAACTGCGTCGACAGCCATCAGGGCCATTCGATGCTCAGCTACCTCGCCTCAGGACACATGAACGAGACGATGCTCAAGGTGCTCTACGAGCTCCGGCCCGACGTGAACTTCCACAACAAGATCAACCTCTCGAGCCTGGTCGCGCCGACGGTCACGATGAAAGGCGACACAGCCATGATGACCGCCGCCGATAACCCGTACATCGCTTCCGACACCATGATCTTCTATCTGCTCGCTTACGGAGCGAATCCCGACCTTCAAGAAGACGTTACCGGCGAAACGACCATGATCATGGTCTCCGAGCCCGGCAATCACTTCAACGTGGTCGATCCGAAAGGGCAGTATGAAAGCTCCACCGAGTACCGCAAGCTCATGTTTTTGCGCCTTTTCGGCGCCGACCCGAACATTCAAGGCTGGACGCAGAACAAAGCTCCCTGGAAGGGCAACTACGCATTCACCGCGTTTCACCAGCTTGCGTACAACCGCACGGGCGTCGACATTCTCTCGCCGTTCAAGCTGCTCATCGAGCCCGAGACCGTTCTGACCTGGGAGCACTTCTGGGCCCAGATTCCCAAGAGCTATACTCACAAGCACGTCCAGCTCACCCGCCAGCAGTTCGAGGCCATGAAGACGCGAATGCCCAAATTCAACCCGCGGACGCTCTGCCT
This sequence comes from Bdellovibrionales bacterium, assembly GCA_036275095.1. Classification (GTDB taxonomy): domain Bacteria; phylum Bdellovibrionota; class Bdellovibrionia; order Bdellovibrionales; family DASUEL01; genus DASUEL01. Next base: position 1,209 of record DASUEL010000424.1, on the reverse strand, counting down.
AAAGGACGGCTCTGGCCGCAACGTTTTCGAGGTCCTGAAGACGAGCCACAGCGGCTGGAACAAACAGCCCCTAATCGAGTACCTGAGCCGCTTCACAACCTGTAGCGAGTAAACCACGTTTTATTTTGAGACAGGTGTCAGGTTCCTGTATAGCTGCGCGGACTTAATCGCGTCTCGACTTAAGTCATCGTCCTGAACAGCCGATAAAACCCAGTGGAGACCGGTACCGGTCTTGCTCTTATTTTTGACTGAGGGAGATCAGATCAAAATGGGTGGGTTTGGGATGTTTAGGGTTTTGGCAGCAATCTGTATGTTCATGGGTATTTTGAGTGCGGGTGTGAGCTTCGCGCAGACGAGCGGTGGTACCGCTCAACAGCCAGCGCTCGCAACCGATCCTCAATCAACGGCTCAAACTCGCTGTGATAATCGCTGCAAGAACAACAGCGATTACGATAAATGCTTCGATGATTGCATGGACGCCGCCGCCCGCGCGAACCGCCGATGGAGCGGTGGCGATCAATGCGAGCAGCTCCGCACGACCGAGTACAAAGCCATTATTGATGAGATCGCTGAAGCCTGCGGCGAGATCGGCGTCTCTCGCGGATCAACGCCTTCCGACACGGTCTTCCGCACCTGTGCTCGGGAAATTGAGAGTATCAGCAGCTGTATGAACCGCTACCGCGGAAATAGTCGCAGCAACATTTACACTGATGCGACTAGCGCCCGCGACAACTGCGGCTGGATGGCCGTCAAAGGTAAAGACTCCGCCGAAAAACGCGAGAGCCGCTACCGCACCGCCGTCGAAAAAACCGAGGACGAGATCAAGGAAGCCGAAGACAAGTACTTCGAAACCGAAGAGAAGATGCTTACGACTGGCGCCGAAATCCAGGAGCAGCTGGAGGCCGCCCGTGAAGAGGCGGAAAGCGCCAATCGCGAGCTGCAAACCGAGCTCACGCTGATTCAAGAAAAAGAACAAATCGACACTCAAAAGGCCAAAGACGCGCTCGAACAGGCCATGGGCGGAATCCAAAGCATGCAGCAAATCGGCAATGAATTCGTGAATGCCGATTTCACGGCCACCGCAAGATCGCTCGAGCTCAAGTGCCAGGCTGAAGCGCAAAAGATCATCGACGCACTCAAACAGCGCCGCGAAGGCCTGATCGCCCAGAAGAAGTATAAGCTCTCGGTTCGCGACCTGTTCGACACGTC
>DASUEL010000423.1:0-4534 GCA_036275095.1 Bdellovibrionales bacterium | reverse complement strand
AGGCGTGAACGCGATCGAAACATAGCGCGTGCGCAACCCCAGGCTTCCGGCGAGTTGCGTGTCGATGATCTGGTTTTCCTCGAATAGCGAGTGGACGAACTCCTCATCGTACGGCCCGTTCAACAGCTGGTTGACCGTCTTGAACCGCTCGTACTCTCCGCCGACGAACAAGCGGCCCGAGAAAATGTACGACGGCCCATCGTCGAAGCTCTCGATGAAGGTATTCGCCGGATTGCACGGAAACGAAGCTTTCGACCCCGCGATGACGTTGCAGGCCTGGCCCAAACTCTGAGTCATCAGCGGCGGGGCCGTTCGATCCGAATGAAGCGGCAGCTCGGCCGTCAAGACGGGTTGCGCGACGGCGCTCGATGCGAAACATGCGGCGAACGCCGCCGCGATCAGAAGCTGCAAGGCCATGACAACCTCGGATTGAGCTCTTCCGCCTCGAGCACGCGCTCGAGGCGGCCCGCGAGCTCGCGCAATGCCGCCAGCAGCTCCCGCAGCTGGCCGATATTTTCGGGGTACACGATCATCAGATCGGCCGCGAGCAGCTCGAACATTTCGAGCACCACATTGAAAGCCTCGGGAACGGCGCGCGCCTGAATTTCACAGCCGCCGTCAGTGCGGCGGGTGAATTGCCGCGCGAATTGGCCCGAGCGCAACTCGTATTTGATGTCGACGGCCGCGAGGACCGCGCGATAGAGAACGGCGCCGCGCTCCCGGTTCGGAACCGGCTCCAGAAGCTCCCGCGCTTTTCGCAGATCGCCGGTCTCGTGTTCCGAAACGTGCGGCAGCCGCTCGAGCCGGCGCGAGAGCTCGGCGATCGCGAGCAAGTCGCGCAAAACGGTGCGGGCGTGCGCTCGCTGCGCGGAATCGAGACCCAAGCCGTCGAGCCGCCGGTCCAAGTCGCGGTCTGCCGGCTCCGCGCCGCGAAGCCCGTCGCGAATCAACTCGACGAGCAAGTCCGCGAAGCGCGGAACACGCAGGCCCGCGCGCGCGGCATAGGCCGATGCCAGCGCGATCCGCAAGCTCACCCGACCCGGGTTCGCGCTGAATCGCGGTTCGAGCAACACAATGGCATCGCTCGCGCGATCGTCATCGATCAGCTGATAAGCGCGGCGAATGTCCTCGCTCTCGCTCGAAGTTGAAGTCGGGCGGGCGCCGCACGAGAGCAGCGCGAAGGCCGTCAGTCCGAGGAGCGCGACTTGGAATATTTTCATGTTTGGAACGGTTCTCCTGGCCCGAAAGACGTGCAAATCCAGAGCCGCGTGGGCCATCCGAACCGGCGAGACGCACGCGCTCACGAGCGCGTTCATTCGGTTTGGCCGGCGCCCCAGGGGGCGGCGGCACGCGGGCCATTTCCGCGCGAACACTTTGCAAACGCGCCTGGATTAATTTCACCGGCGTCTAGACCGCCGGGCACCGGCATGGTACCTCCTGCCGCATGAACTCTGCCGTCAAATACGCGTTTTTCGCTCTCATGATTTCGCTTTTCACCGCAGCGGCCTCCGCTCAGGGCCTCGAGGCTTGCCTCGCGCTACAAACGAAAAACCCCGGTGTGCGCGACCCGATTCGCGATTTGCTTTCCAGCGATTTTCGCTGCACGGTTCCGGCCTGGCTTCCGCGGATGTTCCTGATGCGCGATGACCCGGCGACCGTCTTTCATACGGCCTGCATCGTGCACGACTTATGTTACAAACACGGATCTTACACCTACCAGCTCAGCCGAAGATCCTGCGACGACGAGTTTCGCGAGCGTATGACCAAAACGTGCAACGCCCGCTATCAAGACGAAAACTTGCTTCGTTGCCGTGCCGACGCCGCCGGTCTCTACGAAGTCGTGCGCAAAGTCGGGTTCTTGTTCTACCTCTCGCCGCCCGGTTACAACGACTTTCCAGACGGTATCGAGCCCTATACGAACGACCATGGCGTCGCTTGCAAGTACCTGGACTAAAGCCAAGTCCGTTAAGATTTGAAACGGCGTGACCGATCAGGTCATTGCTATGAAAAACATCAAAATTATCTTCGCATTGGTTTTGGCATTGTCGGTCCTCATGATCGGCGCGAGCTCGTACGCGCAGCTCGAAGAAGAAGATGAGACCGAAGCCGAAGTCGAGAATATCCACATCGAAAACGTCGAGGAAGAGGCACGGCAAGCGAAAGAAGAAGCCGAAGAAAAAGAGGCTCTTCAGAAAGAGACCCGACGTCAGCTCGAGGAGGCGAAGACCCGCCGCAAACAAGTGCAATCGAAGGCCTCCGGCCAAGTCGCCGCCGCCATCGCCCGCCAAAAGAAGGCCGACAAGGCCTACAAGCTCTACGTAGCCGAGAAAGCCCAAATCGAAAAAGAGATCGCCAAGACCGAAAAGCAAGTCGCCAAAGCCGAAGATGCCGCGGCAGCGTCGGAAGCCAAAGCCGAAAAGGCGAAGCTCACGCTCGACGAGACCCGCGAAAAACGCGCGCAAGCGCTTCAGCGCCGTGATCAAGCGCAAGACAATTACGCGAAGACCCAGGAAGAGATTCGCCGTCTCGACCGCGAAAAAACCCGCGTCGCCGGCGAGATCAAGCGCATTGCCGAAAAGGCCAAAGAGACCGAAGTGAAAGCCCGCAAAGCCGAGGCCGATCGCAACCGGCTCGAGAAGCAGGCCGCGAAGCTCGAGGCCGAGGCAACCCGCCTCCAAGACAAAAAATCGACCGCCCAGGCCCGCCTCGATACCGCGACCGCCAGCCTCGAGACGGCCCGCACCGCACTCGCCGACGTAACCGCCCGCCGTGACCAGGCGCAAGCCGACATCACCGCCGCCGAGAAGGCGACCGCCAAGGCGAAAGCCGACGTGATCCGCCTCGATAAAGAGCGCGTTCGCATTCTCGCCCAGGCCAAAACGCTCGAAGCCCGTGCGAAAGCCAAAAAGGCGGTCGCGGCGAAAACCGAGGCCACGGCCGAAAAAGCTCGCCGTGAAGTCTCGGGCGCCGAAGCTCGCCGCAATAAAGCACGCGAAGCCAACAAGACCAAAGTTCCCGTCGACCTCTAAACCAAAGGGGCCGCTCCACGCGGCTCGTGCCGGCGCTGACTTCTTTCGCGCCCATGGACGCCTTAATTTCACGTTTTCCGAGGGAATCGTCGAACTTTTGAGCACCTCGCGCGTCGAAAATGTCTAAATTTGCAGCGCGTTTTTACCGATATTTCTAGTGGGGAACCCTGGTTCGATCGGTAAAACGGAGTTGACCATGAGTGCCGAGATAAAGCGTCTCGTCTTAACAAATCAGGTTTTTGTTTGCTTGGGCCAAGCCATCACTGGCCCAGTCAGCCTGCTCGAAGCCAAGAAGTGGGCTGAAAAACATTGGGGCCGCGCCGACGCGTTCGTCTGGTGTGAAGGCTTTCCGAGCTGGACGCCACTCGCCCAATTTCAAGAGCTCAAGCCGTCTCCTCAGACCGCGACCGTACCCACGGTGAACCAGCTCTCGACGCTCAAGACCGCCTCGCCCGCCCCCCGCGATGAAAACACCAACACCAACTATACCGGCTTCACCTCACACGGATTCTCACAGCCTTGGACTTACAACTCCGCGGCCGAAGGAACCAAAAGCGAAGTCACGAAGATGCAGGAAGACACGGTCAAAACGGTCGTGCGCGCGCAAGCTCAGCCGGCCGCTCAAGCCGTGATCCAGCCGGCCGCTCAACCTGTCATTCAACCCAAGAACGCACACGTAAGCGCGCAGCCCGCGCATTCGCACGCAGCTTCTCAAGTTTTCGTTCAGCCCCAGGCCAAAATTCAGCCGCAAGCCAAAGTTCAGCCGCAGCCGCAACCGCAGCCCGTGCCTGTTCAGGCCGCGGAGCTCGCGCCCGCGCTGAACTCGCATTTCAACACGACGGCGCAAACCACCCAGACTCCTCCCGTTTTCAGCGGCAGCTCACAGCTCACTCAAGTCACGTACACCGCGCCCGCGACGCACGCGGCAGCTCAGCCCGCGCGCGTTCAGACGGTCATGAGCCATGCGCAGTCCATCGCGTACACGCCGCCACCGGCCGTGAATGCCATGCCGAAAACGACGCTCCCCGAGCGATCGGCCGGCTCGCGCGATTCCGAAGCCGCGGGTGAGCGCCTCCAGTTCGATCCCGTCGTGCTGAAGAACACGATGGCCCGCGCCGCGCAGATCGGCGGCGTGCTGGTGCTCCTGATCGCGGTTTATTTCGGATACAAGAAGATCCCATTTAAAGAGACGTTCGCGAAGCTTCAAAGCCAGCAGCAAAAACAGGCCGTTCAGCCGGCCGCCGAGCAAAAGGCGCCCGAAGCAAAACAGGCGGCCGTTCCGCGCCGGCCGGTCGAGACTAACCAGCAAACCGTTCAGCGCACGATTTCGCGCATGGTAGCGCTCGACAGCCCCGTCGACCGCGCGGCAAAATCGCGCGCGTTTCAGCGAAACTTCGACTCACTCTCACCCGACGGCAAATTCTGGAAAGAAAACGTCCCGCTCGGAATCAAGCTCTCCCAGCTGAAAGGCGCGTTGAACGAATGCCAGATCGAGCGTCCAGAGG
>DASUEL010000422.1:0-2393 GCA_036275095.1 Bdellovibrionales bacterium | reverse complement strand
AAACGTTTCCGGCATTGTCGAGCGCGCGCACTTTGAACGTATGCGAGGCATCGCTCAACGGGCCGGCGTAGTTTTTGGGCGAGGTGCAGGCCGAGAAGCCGCCGCCGTCGAGCTCGCACTCGTATGAAGCAACGCCGTTGGCGTCGGCGCCAGAGAATGAGAAGTCAGGCGAGCTGTCGTTTGACGGGTTTGAAGGCTGCGCCGTGATGTTGACGGTCGGGATGGTATTGTCGCGGATGAAGTCGCGGTTCGCCGAGCCGGTGTTGCCCGCGGTGTCGGTTTGGCTGACGACGACGTTTTTGGTGCCTTCTCCCGCGGTAAACGCGACGGCAACCGAGAAGGTTCCGCCCGTGCACGACGTGTTGGCCGGGCTGGTCAGGTCGCCCGAAAGATCGATCGTCACACCGGCTTCGCAGGTACCGACGACGGTCACGCCGGTCTGCGCCGGCTGGTTGGCGGCCGGGCCCGTGATGACGATGGACGGCCCGGTCGTGTCGATCGTCCAGGTGTACGAAGCTTCATTCGAAACGTTGCCGGCGTTGTCGATGGAGCGCACTTTGAACGTGTGCGAAGCGGCGCTCAGCGGGCCCGCGTAGTTTTTGGGTGACGTGCAGGCCGAGAAGCCACCGCCGTCGAGCTCGCACTCATAGGAGGCCACGCCGCTGGCGTCGGCACCCGAAAACGAGAAGTCGGGTGACGTGTCATTCGACGGATTCGTGGGGTTGGCCGTGATGTTGACCGTCGGAATCGTGTTGTCGCGGATGAAGTCGCGGTTCGCCGAGCCGGTATTCGACGAGGCGTCGGTTTGTGAAACGACGACGTTCTTGGTGCCTTCGCCGGCGGTGAAGGTGACGGCGACCGAGTAGGCTCCCGTGTTACACGTCGTGGTGGCAGGTCCGGTGACGTCGCCAGAGATATTGATCGTGAGCCCGTCTTCGCAGGCGCCCGCGACGGTGACGCCCGTTTGAGCGGGAGTGTTCGCGGCGGGGCTGGTGATCGTGATCGCGGGCGCGCCGGTGTCGATCGTCCAGGTGTGAACGGCCTCGTTTGAAACGTTGCCGGCGTTGTCGATGGAGCGGACTTTGAAAGTATGCGAGGCCGCGCTCAACGGACCCGCGTAGTTTTTGGGCGAGGTGCAGGCTGAGAAGCCGCCGGCATCGAGCTCACATTCGTACGAGGCCACGCCGTTGGCGTCGGCACCCGAGAAGCTGAACGATGCGCTCGTCGCGTTCGTGGGGCTTGCGGGGCTCGCCGTGATATTGACGGTCGGAATCGTGTTGTCGCGGATGAAGTCGCGATTCGCCGAGCCGGTGTTGGCTGCGGTGTCGGTTTGCGAAACGACGACGTTCTTCGTGCCTTCACCCGCGCTGAAGGTGACGGCGACCGAGAAGGTTCCGCCGCCGCAAGCCGTGGTCGCGGGGGCCGTGATGTCGCCTGAGAGATCGACGGTAACGCCGGCTTCGCATGTACCTTGAATCGTCAGACCAGTTTGTGCGGGCGTGTTGGCGAGCGGGCTGGTGAACGCGAGAACGGGTGCGGCCGCGTCGACCGTCCAGGTGTGGGTGGCCTCGTTTGAAACGTTGCCCGCGTTGTCGATGGAGCGGACTTTGAAGGTATGAGACGCGTTTGAAAGCGGACCCGCGTAGTTCTTGGGCGAGGTGCAGGCCGAAAAGCCGCCGCCGTCGAGCTCGCATTCGTACGAAGCCACACCGTTGGCGTCAGCTCCCGAGAACGAAAAGTCAGGCGAAGTGTCGTTCGACGGGTTCGACGGCTGAGCCGTGATGCTGACGCTCGGGATGGTATTGTCGCGGATGAAATCGCGGTTGGCTGAGCCGGTGTTCGACGCCGCGTCGGTTTGAGAGAGCACGACGTTCTTGGTGCCTTCGCCTGCGGTGAAGGTGACCGCGACCGAGAAGTTGCCGCTGGTACACGTGGTGGTGGCAGGGCCGGTGACGTCACCTGAGATGTCGATGGTGAGCCCGTCTTCACAAGTGCCCGCGACCGTCACGCCGGTTTGCGCGGGCGTGTTTGCGGCGGGGCTCGAGATGACGATGCCCGGAAGACCCGTGTCAATCGTCCAAGTGTAGGTGGCATCAACCGAGACGTTGCCGGCGTTATCGAGTGCGCGCACCTTGAACGTATGAGAGCCGCCGCCCAGTGGGCCGGCGTAGTTTTTGGGTGACGTGCACGCCGAGAAGCCGCCGCCGTCCATCTCGCACTCGTAAGAGGCGACGCCGTTGGCATCCGCACCCGAGAATGAAAAGTCGGGCGAGGTGTCGTTCGACGGATTGGTTGGATTGGCCGTAATGCTGACGGTCGGATTCGTGTTGTCGCGGATGAAATCGCGGTTCGCCGAACCGGTGTTCGACGAGGCGTCGGTTTGCGCGACGACG
>DASUEL010000421.1:0-4019 GCA_036275095.1 Bdellovibrionales bacterium | reverse complement strand
CTCTGATATCACCACGTTACACTAGCGGGGTTTGCACGGCTTGTAAACCGAGCGCGCCCGAAAATGCCGGTGTCTTTGCGCTTACATTTTGCGCAATAAATTGGCGTAAAAGTCTTTCGACTTGATGAACTCGACGCCGACGCCAGGGTCCTCACCCCAAGGGCTCTTCTGGGTTGCCCAGACGACTTTCGCGTTCACTTCATACTGACGCGAGACTTGCTTGAGATCGATGTTCAAGCGCAGTACATCGCCGAGCGCGAGCTGAGGGCCTTTGTACTCGATAAATGCGCCTCCCCGCGACAGGTTGCGGATCTTCGAGGTGATGGCCTGGCCGCCCTTGAAAAGCTCGAGCTGCGCGGTCTCGTTCGTATAGTAGCGCCGGAAAATGCGCTGGCGCACCGGGCGGCCGTCAATGAGTTTTTCAGAGAGGCCGGTCAGATCCTTCAGCTCGTAAGGCTTTTCGAGCAGAACCGTATTTGAAAGGTCGGAAATAATCTTGTGCGTGTCGGTCGTGATGATGTGAGCCAGAATCATGATCGGAAACCCGTATCCCAAGCCTCGCAGATCCTGCGCCAGCTGGACTTTGTTCTTCGTGAAGTTACCGAGGTTCATGATCAAAAGCTCGATGTTTTGTTTCGTAATTCGCTCGATGGCATCGGAGGCCGTGTTGCTCAACTCGACATCGAACTTGCCGTCTTCAATGAGAGTTTTCTGCATCGCGAGGCTCTCCGGATTCATTCGGCTGACGATGAGAATGCGGTCTTTCATTGCTGATTCCTCCACACTTTGCATGCGTACTCACGAACCTGCTGAGCGTTCTGAAAACAAACCGGCAGCTCCGCCGGAGCCGACGACGGCGACCGTGAATCCTGAACCTGCGCGCGAAACGAAACCCACTCCCCCAGCGCCGGAAAGCTCTGCAAGGCATGCAGGCCTTCTTGCGTTGAGTTGACGAGAGTCACGGACTCGCCTTCGGCGCTCGAGCCGACCGAGAAGATGGTGAACCGAACGGGCTTCGCGATCTTGGCTTCGCACGCAAGCTTCATGTCTTTTTTCGGAACGGCGAAAATCAGGGCGTGCTGAAGCCCTTTGCGCTCCATCAGCGCCATCAGCAACCGCGCGCGCGCCCCTTCGGTTGGAATCACCTCGGCGTCGATCATTTCGCCGATGGTAACGCCGTCGCTCAAGTAGTCGACGACCGCGGCTTCGAGGCGGCGTAGAAAAAACGTGCGCTCGGACTCGTTCAGATCGGAGAAATCGCCGTCGCAATCGGCACGCGCGACTCGCGTCTCCATCAGCTCGCAAGCCAAGTTGCGGGCGGCGGCTGCCACCCTGGGCTCTTGTTTGACCAGAGCTTCTACGTGCGGCCACGTCTGCGGCTGGTTCCAGCCCACGGACGACAGCAAGCGCGCCTTCACCGCGCGGCTTTCCGCGGTTTCATCGCCGTTCAAAGATCCTTTAAAGTCTTTCGTCGCCTCTTTAAACGCCGACAGAAATTTCGAAAACTGAATGTGCACGGGCTGTTTCTTCATGGACGCCACGGACGGCAGTTTGGACTCAATTGATTTCAGAAATACGGCGGACTCGCCCCAATCCATCAGATTCGGGCAGTTCGGCGCCGCGGCCGGCGCGATCGTTTCGAGCTTCTTGCAGCTGATGCAATGATCGAGCGGCTGCGAAGCGAACGCGGGCGCCGACAAAAGGAGGAGCGACAGAATAAAGAGCTTCATGACTCTCTATCGGCCCGCCTGGCCCCGACTTTTAGATGTATCTAAGTTTTCGACCAAGGTCCTGAAAACGGTTTGGACAATCCCGCTAAAACTTCGACGACAAAATAAAAATGGCGCCGATAATGGCGCCATTCTTAATTCAGAGCTCTTGCAGCTCTTAACGGGCGGTAACAGGCACCCACTTTTGGTTCTTGCTGCCGTTGTACTCGCCGCGCGGCCGATAGATGCGGTTGTTCGACCACTGCTCGAGAATATGGGCAACCCAGCCCGAAATGCGCGAAGCCGCGAAGATCGGCGTGTAGAGGTCGATCGGGATTCCCATGCTGTAGTAAACGGTGGCTGAGTAGAAGTCGACGTTCGGGAGCAGATCTTTTTCGGCCTGAACCGTGTCGTCGATCAGCGCCGACATTTCGTACCAGTGCGGCTGGCCGGTTTTTTTGCAAAGGGTTTGGCTCATGTTGCGCAGGATCTTTGCGCGCGGATCGCCGTTCTTGTAAACGCGATGGCCGAAACCCATGACTTTTTGTTTGTTCGCGAGCGCGTTCTTCACGAACTCACGCGCTTTTTCGACCGTGCCGATCTCGAGCAGCATTTTCATGACTTGCTCGTTGGCGCCGCCGTGAAGCGGGCCCTTCAGCGCGCCGATCGCGCTGACGACCGCGGAGTAAATGTCGCTCAACGACGAAGCCGTCACGCGCGCGGCGAACGCCGAGCAGTTCAGCTCGTGGTCGGCGTGCAGGATCAAACACGTATCGAAAACTTTCACGAACTCGGGATCGGGCTCTTTGCCGCCGAGCATGTACAAGAAATTCCAAGCGATAGATTTTTGCGGATTCGGCGACACCCACGGCTTATTCGTGCGAATGCGCTCGAACGCAGCGACCAGCGTGCCCATCTTCGCTGTCAGGCGAATCGCTTTGCGGCGGTTCGCGGCGTCAGAGCCGTCTTGCGCCTCGCGATCGAATTGGGCCATGATCGAAACGGCGCTGCGGAGCCAGGCCATCGGATGAACGTCTTTCGTCGGAAGCGCCTTCAAGACGTTGAAGAGCGCGGGCTCGAGATCGGTGTTCGACCAAAGCTCTTTTTGAATGCTCGAGAGCTCGTCTTTGCTCGGAAGACGGTTGTTCCAGAGCAAAAACACCGTTTCTTCGAAGGTGGAGTTCGCCGCAAGGTCTTCGATCGTGTACCCTCTGTAAGTGAGAGTCACATCCTCGATAGAGGAAACTTTCGTTGTGCAGGCAACGATTCCCTCGAGGCCTTTATCGACAGCGCCCTTGTAAACTTCGGCCATAGCGATCTCCCTTTCTCCGAACCCTAAGCTCGTTACTTATATAGACAAATTGTATCCAACGGGCAAATTCTTGTCATGATCCAGAGTTTGCCGGTCTGCATTATGACTTCGCCAACTTCAGCACTCGGTCCTGAACATCGATCACGATGACGGTCATGTCCCGGGTCATTTCCTGGCCCTGCGCGAACTGATTTACCTGAAAGAAAATCTCGTTTCGCAGCTGATGGGCCGATGATTTTGACTGATCCAACACAATTTTATAGAGGCGCTCTTCTTCGAACGACTCGCCCTTCGGATTCTTCACCGTGAGTACGCCGGGCGAGCACAAAACGATGCGATCGCGCGGGCTCAAAGAGATTTTCCGGCTCTCAAGCGGCTGATTGAAATCGCGATGGAGCGCCGGCGCCAGGTTCTCGAGTCGCTCCAGCCTCCCGTCGCTTTGGCGATGGTACAAACCGATGAGGTCCCCGGCCTGACAATAGTTCAGCTCAAGCACCCGCCGGTCGACGGAGGCATAAAACACGGAGCTTTTCTCGTTTTCGGGAATGTTCGGCACCATCTCTTTGGCTATGAGCGCGAGGGTCTCATGCGACGACTTGCCTTTGCGGGCCTCGTAGTGCCCGCTCAGTTTCAACAGGACTGACAGAAATAGCGCGGACATTCCATAGCCCGACGACGTCGCGAGCAGAATTCCGAATCGAAATTTGTCCTCGAGCTCGAAAATGTCGAAATAGTCGCCGCCCGAAATTGAGCTAGCCTCATACTTGGTCGAGAACTCAAAGCCCGGGATTGAGGGAATTTCGGTCGGAACTAGAATTTTTTGAATCGCATGGGCTAGGTGGATCTCCTGGCCCAGCTGCGTGATGAATTTCTCGAGCTGCTCATTGAGCTTGGCGACTTCGTCCCGAAACAGCCTTAGATCCTGTTCTTTGATTTTGAGCTCCGCTTCGAGCTCGCGGATACGGCCCTCGAGGGCTTTGGGATCCTGATTGGCCATT
>DASUEL010000420.1:0-2633 GCA_036275095.1 Bdellovibrionales bacterium | reverse complement strand
TATTGGCTCTCAAATTCGGGTGAGAGTCTCGTATTTTACGGAGACGTGGACGGCGAGCCCGACGTCAAAATCAAGTTGCCGCCCAAAGACATGTGGTACCGGCCGCAGCAAGGTTTGCTTCTCGGCGTGCGCGAAACGCCTTCAAGCGAGCTGAAATTCGAGCAGCCCGCTCCGAAGTGGCTGTTGCACGATCTCATCATTTTGCTTTCGAATCTGAATAAGCCTTCTCCGCGCATCCTGCGCCTGTTGGAGCGGCTGGAGAAGCTGATCTAGGCGTTCAGTTGTATGAGCCCGGTTCGACCAGAAAGAACTCGGGAATCAGCACTTCAAAATTTTGCCCACGCGAATCGATCATCGAGTACGAACCCTTCATTAGACCCGTCGTCGTCTGCAACGGGCAGAAGCTCGAGTACTCGAAGGTGTGTCCCGGCTCGATCGTCGGCTGCTCGCCCACGACACCTTCCCCTTTGACCTCTTGCACGCGGCCTTGCCCGTCCGTGATGATCCAGTGGCGCGCGAGGAGTTGCACCGGCTCCGTGCGCAGGTTCGTAATCTGCACGGTGTAGGCGAAGAAATAGTAGAAATTCTCGGGCATCGACTCTTCTGGAATGTAGGTGCTGCGGACTTCGACTTTAACGCCGGCGGTTGTTTCGGATGACATGCGGGTACAGTAGGCGAGCGCGGACCGACTTGCAACGCCCGTTGACGCTCTATGTAAGGCTTGCTAACTTTTCACAACATGATTTTTAAGATTTCGACTCTGGCGCTCGCGTGCGTCTTGCTGTTTCCGAACGACGTACACGCGTGGGCCGAGCACCACATTCTGACCCGGCGCGCGCTTTCGCGGGTTCCTGAACTCAAGGGACTTACGGTCAAAGTGGAGCCGTTTTCGGCGTGCCTCGAGACCCTCGGAGTCCGCTCCGAAGCAGGCTTCAACGATAAGCTGAGAATTCACCGTGATTTCAGATTCGAACTGAAGGCGGGGGAGCGCATGGGCCGCGAGATTCCGGTCGCGGAGCTGCTTGCCGTTTACTCGGATGAGCCGGACTGGAAGATGGACACCCATCTATTCGACGAAGGGCAGTTTCCCGAAATTTGGGACCCGGCGTTCAAGATGATGGGCGGCAAAACGGGAACTCCTTCGCAGGCCTTTCGGCATATGTACTGGAAGCCGTTCGATCTTTCCCAACCCGTCGCCACCTTCCGTTTGCCTTTGAGCCGGCTCTTTCGCCCGATGGGCGAGGCTCCGGTTCGCGCGATGCTATTTGTGAGCATGGCCCGCCAGCTCGGGCAAGCCGGTCATCTGTACTGGGCCGTCAGGTTTTACGCAAATGCCCTTCACTACGTCGGAGACGTGTCGAGCCCGTTTCACAGCACGCAGACTCCCACCAAGCAATTCGTCGCGATGCCATTTACATCCGAGCACGGGCGCTGGTTCAAAGCCTACGTCAAACAAGTTACGAATATCGTGAGCTACTATCACTTCGCTTTCGAAGATTACATCGGCGCCCTGATGAAAGACGGTGGTTTCGCCGGAATTCTAGAAGAAGACGGCCCCGCGGAGTACCGGGGCTCGGTGCATCAGCTGATTCTCGATCTCAATGAGAGCTCGACGGCGCGGTCGGCCCGCGCGGGCCGGGCAAGCGTCGCGTTCTTTCCGCAGGTAACGGAGCCGTTCGACACGTTCGAGCCGAAGACGTTCATGAATGAAGCGTGGTGGGAGCAGACCCGCCGGACGGGCCTTCAGCACACACCCGTTCGCGATGAGTACTTCGCCGTCGTTCGCGAAATGTTGCGGGATTTGGGCCGCGCGATACGCGCGTTCTCGGTCTACGAGCTTAAGGTCATCGGCTTGATTTCCGCTCCGAAACCGGCGCCTCCGTCAGGCGATTGAAGCCGCGTCCCGCGCGCAACGCGAGGAAGATCCACACGCTGAGCATCGAAAGACTAGCGAGCGAAAGGTAGCGAAGACCTGAGGAGCCGGGGCCGATCAGCGGTGGCACGATCAGGTTGAACGCGACGCCAACCGTTTTGGCTGCGCGCTGCACGAAGATGTCGATGAAGCCTTTCGCGCGGTATTTGATCTTTTGCTCCGTCGGCACGTACAGCGCCTCTTTGGCCGACTGATTGATACTGTAGTTGAAACCATTGTCGGCGACACTCAAAAACGCCGCCGTGTAGAGAAACGGCACGACCATGAAACCGACCGAGCCCATGAACGCGATGACCGGGAGCACGAGCAGTGCGACCCCGACGCCGAGCTTGCGCATGATGAGGCCGGTGAGAAAGAGCTGAACGAAAAGCGCCGTGAGGTTCGTGACTCCGAAGACCTTTCCGAAAAAAGCAATGCGATCGCCGTCGGCCCACTTCTGAGCCGCGGCGTAGTCGAGCACGCCCTGCGTGAACTGGTAGTCCATGATGGTCGAGACGATCTCATAGAAGGCGACGATTCCCATGATCGAAACAAGATAGTTCGACCTGAACACCAGTCGCGCGCCCTCGGTTATGATACTGGCCGTGCTGATTTTCGCTTCGGCCTGTTTCGCATCGTCGGGCGCCGTCTTCTTGTGCGCGAGCCGCCCCACCCACAAAGCGCTGGCGATGATCAGGATATTGCAGCCGACCGCGATGAA
>DASUEL010000419.1:0-5107 GCA_036275095.1 Bdellovibrionales bacterium | reverse complement strand
GCGGCCATGACCGGCGGAGGCACAGCCGCAAGCGGCGGCGGAGCAACCGCGATCGGCGGTGGTTTCACGCTAGGTGCGGGAGGCGCGCCGACAGGAGGCGGTGGCGGCGCCATCATCGGCGGAGGTACTGGAGCCGGCGCGGCCGGCGCCGCCGCAACGGGTTTTGAACAAATCGGCGGCGGAGGCGGAGGCGGGGTCATGTTTTTCGGCGCACCCATCGGTGGTGGCGGCGGGGGCGGTGCCATCGCGGGGGCGAGCGTCGGAGCTGCTACGACCGGCGCTGCAGGCGCAGGCGCGAGCGGCGGCGCGACCGGCGCGGCGGCGGCCGGCACCGGTATTGCGAGCGGATCGGCCGCAAGCGTAACCGGCGGCGGTGGCGTCAAAGCCACGCGTGTAACGCTCGTGTCTTCGGGAACAATCGCGGTCGGCGCGGGGTTTTTCAAAGATAGGTTCAGACCCTCAGGGGCCTCGGTAGCGCCGGCGGCAGGTTTGTCATCTTGAAGTGAGAGTGTAAGCGTGAAGCCCGTGCTCGGCGCGCTGGTGCTCGGGAGCTCCGTCGTTGACAGACTCAAACCCTGAGGCATTTCGAACGACTCGGGTGCGCTTTCCTGGGCTTGCGGCACGGCCTCGGTCTCCGCAGGCTTGGCGGCGAGCTCGCTCGTCAGAGACTGCAGCGAGGGATCGAGTGTCAGCCCTTCAAGGCCCCCGGTCAGCTCGGTAACGGTCGGCTCTTTATGTTCGCTCGGCGCGGGCGGTGCCGCGGCCGGCTCGGGCGGCGAGGCCATCGTGAAATTGGGCGCCGGCGGAGCGGCGGGCTCCGGCGTGGCGACCATGGTGAAATTGGGCGCCGGTGGTGCGACAGGTTCGGGCGTGGCGACCATCGTAAAGTTCGGCCCGGAAGGCGCGGCCTCCAGTACGGCCTCTTCGATTTCGATGACCGGCTCGGGCTCCGCGTTTTGAACTTCGAACGTCAGCTCGAAGCCGGAGTCGTCCGCGGGCTGCGGAATTTCGGGAACTTTTGAGTCGGTCTTGTCGGCGCCCAATGAGGGGAGCGCGGCCGCGGTCTTTTCGGGTGCGGCCGCGCGGGGTGCGGGCTCTTCGATCAAAAACGACGGCAGCTCCGCCGCTTGGCCGGCTGAGGCATTCAGCTCGCGCCACCACTTTTTCTGCAGCGAACGCGGAGCCAAGAGATATTTCATGCCCGGGCGCGGCTGCGGCGGCGGCTCGAGGCAGCCGACGAACACGACGCCGTCCCACTCGAGCAGCGGAAAGAACGAGTCGCGCCACTCGGGGCCGCGTAGCCGCTCCCAAAGCGCTTCGGGCGCCGGCTGATCGAACAGGCTGGTCTTCACGACCGGAATTGCGTAGAAGTCGCGAGCCCACGCGAGATAATCCGCCTCTTTGATTTTATCATGATCGAGACACCACTCCAGAAGCGCGCTCTTCGGCGCGCCCGCTTTCAGCCAGCTCTGGATGTTTTCGATCTTCACGCCAAGGGCCTGGGCCCATGGAGGCAGGATTTCCATGTTCTATTCATCGGTTAAATCCGGCGTTTTCTAATGTGAAGAGTTCTTGAACTTGGCCAAGGTCCTGGCCCGCGTCCTGGGCGAAGGGCGAGGCGGGGAGCTGCGCGGTTGTGCGTTGGGTGAATCGGCGATTCAATTTAGGAATGACGTTGAGCGTGCGCGGCGGGTTTCTGGCCTGGACCCTATGGATGAGTCTGTTTGGAGCGCCGTGGGCGGCTCTCGCGCAAGTCGCAACGGAGCTCCCCAAAAAAGATGCGCCCCCGGCCACCGAGACGACGCAGGCCACAGCGGCCGCGGACCCGGCTCCGAAAGCCGAGAGCCCGGCTAAACCCGAGAGCGCCGCAAAGCCTGAAAACGCGCCCAAAACCGAAACGGGCGCCGAATCTAAAACGACCGCCGAATCCAAAACGCCCGCGGATTCGCAAAAACCCAAGAAAACCTCGAAGAAGAGCGGCGACACTGCACAGAGCGAAACGAAGGATTCGTCGACGAGCGACACCAAGCCCGCGCGCCGCGTGTACGTCGGTATCGACGGTGGCTTCTCGGGAGACTTTCTGGTCTCGAACACGCAGACCGGCGCGTTCGGCTCGGGAATCGGCTCACAGTACGGCGTGAGCGCGAGTCTTTTCGCTGAGAAAAAAATCGGCCTGAAGATTCGGGTGGAGCGGCTCGACTTTGAAGAGCAGATTTACGGCGACAAGGCGACCGAGAGCCTTCTGGCGAACAGCTATTTGAAGTCGGCCCAGCAAAACTACTGGGCGATTTCACTCGGCGCCGAATGGCGCTCGGAAGGTTTCTTCGGCCGGCAGTTTTTCTGGGAGACCGGGCTCGGTTATGCCGTCGGGCAGCCATCGCAATACACTCTGCTCGTCAAACAGGTGAGCGACGAGCTCCATTTTCGCCATATCAACCCTGAGAATAGCGTGTTCGTGAATTTGGGCGCCGGTTTTCGTCGCGAGTTCCGCGATCGCTGGAACGTCGTCTTCGTGCTGCGCACGGTTCTTCTGACGAAGACCGTTTATGGCGCTCCCTTTACCGACGAATTTTACGTTCCTGTGCCGTTCATGCTTTCGATCGGTATCGAACGCGCCTTTTAATATTCCCACGACAGCATGATGTGCAACGGCTCCGTGCGGAACGCCTCGCTTTCGATTGTCGTGGCACCGTCGCGAACGTTGGTGATGGTCTTCTCGCTTCGAAGCTTGTAGCTGACCCAGAACTGATCGAACAAATTATAGCTCACGCCGATTTCGGCCTCGTAATGGTCGGCGACGACCTCGCCGAGATTCGAGGTCACCGACATCGGCTTGTAGTAAAGCCCCGCGAGCAGAAACTTCCAGCCTCTCGCGAGCGTGCCGTACATGTTCAGGCCGCTTTGAATGCCGGACGTGACGAAGTAGTAGGAGTTCATGACAGGGTCGGCGAGGAGTAGATCCATCTGGCGCGCGCCGACGAACCATTCTTGCGCGAAACCCACGGTGCCTCCGCGGATCAGGATGGAGGCGGAGGCGCGCTGATACGGAATCGTGTAAGGCGCGCGCTCGAGTTTACTCGTCTGGTAGTCGAGCGCGAGACCGAGCACTTCCCAGGGATAATATTTGAGACCGAGATATTGAGCTAGCGCCGAGCGCGCGAACTCCTGGCCCGAGCTCTTCACGACGTAGAACGAAGGCGCAAGACCGAGCGTCACGTATGCGTTCCCGTCGGCCACGAAGTCATTGCGAATTTCGAACGACTCTTCTTTCGAGGTAAGGCCGGGCGTGGTCGCGGCCTCCGTGTTTGTGGCCGTCCACGCGTACACGCCGGGCTCCATATACGGAACTTCGAACGTTTCGGTTTTGTGAAGGTCTTTCTGCGACCACGAACCCTGGCCTTCTTTGGCTTTGACGCTTACGTCGCTGTAGCTCATCGCCGGGTCCTTTTTCCAGGCGAAGCCCACGGGCCGGTAGGCCGCCATGACCTTTCCGCCGATGGGTTCAATGAGCTCAGGCGCCTTGAACGGCTTCTTCTCGACGGTGAAAAACTTCGGATCTGAGTAAGGGCTCTCATAAATCTCTTGATAAATCGAGCGGACCTTCCAGCTGTAATCGCCCTCGGTAATCTCGCTGGTGACGAGCTTCGGGTCTTTTACGCGCGTCTCAGCCACCTTTTGGCCCGTCGTTTTCGAAATCAGGACTTCGTAAACGATATCCCCCTCGGCAGGCTTCCAGTCGAGCGTGATCGTCGGCGGAATTTCATAATAGGAATAGACGGTGCCGTTTTTTGGAGCCTTCAGCTCGGGCGGATACGGCGGAATCGTGAACGGCACGGCCTCCGACCACTGGCCGGGGCGCTTGTTCACGTCGAGCGCGCGAACTTTGTAAAAATATTTGCCGATGGGGAGATCGACCGTCGCGCTCGGCTTTTTTACGCCTTTGCGGATCAGCGTCTCTTTGAACTCGGGCTCATTCGCGATGCGGATTTCATAAGCGTAAACGTTTTCGAACGGCTCCCAGCTGAAGGTCACTTCGCGCGCCGAGGACGCAGGCGCCCACAGCGTCACCGCGAGCGCTAAAAGTAACCGTGTGGCACGCCCGCTCATTTGATCTCCAGAGGCTTGAGTTTCGGCGCCATGAGAAGCTCGAGCGTCTTGACGTGCAGTTTACGCGTCTCGCTCGGCAAGCCTTGAATGTTTTTGTCGTCGATCGTGTAGACCTTCCACTCGTAAAGCCCTTCGCTGAGCGGCTTGCTGACGAGCTTGGCCTCGGTGACGGTCGAGTCGCTCACGGGTGTGCGCCCGTTGAGGCGCTCGTCGAACCGCTCGATCACGACTCGGTATTTGGCGGCCTTTTCGACGGGCGTCCAAGTGAACTCGACGGGCTTCGGATCGGTGATTTTTTGAATGGCGTCGCGGGCCGGCTCGAGCAGCTGAGGCGAAGGCAGACCGGGCGCGATATTGTAAACCAGCGTGAACGTCGGGCTGGTTTCGGTTTTGTCGGGCGCGGCCGGGTCGGCCCAAATGACCTTCCAATAGTAAGTGGCACTTTCGGGCAGGCGCACGGTTACGCGGTTCTTGTCGATGTTCTCGGTCTTCAAGAACTTCTCGAAACCTGGAGTTTTTGAAATCATGAGCGTGTAGTTCGAAGGCTGAAGGCGGTCGGCCTTCCATTCAAAAGAGACTGGGTCCATGGGCTCTTTGCGCTCGCGATTGACTTCGCTTTTGTTTTCCGGGAGCAGCAGGGCGATTTCGGAGCTTTCTTTGGCTTTCGTGGTGAATGCGCGCACGAGGCTTCGCGTGAAGGCTTGGTTGTCGCGATCGAGCGACTCGACCGCCCAGTAGTAGGCGCCGGGCTGCGACCACGCCCAGGCATATGGCGATCCGGAAATGGTCACGGACTTCACGACTTGCTTCAGGTCGCGATCGCGGGCGACGGTAACACGGTATTTCTCGGCGCCTTCGACGGATTTCCACTCGAGGCGTACGGGAAGGCTGGTCTCCCATGCGAATGCGTCATCGGGTTTTACGAGAAGGGGAAGCGTGGCGAGCAGGCGGCGAACCTCGAAGCCCGCGTGGGCCGATTGGCCCATGCTTTCGTTCTTGT
>DASUEL010000418.1:0-8391 GCA_036275095.1 Bdellovibrionales bacterium | reverse complement strand
GACCCGGTCGCGCATCAGCTGCTCCGAGTATTTAATATCGGTTTCGGCGTTGAATTCGACGATCACGACGCCGCGACCTTGGCCGCTCATCGAGCGCAGCTTCGTGATCCCGGGCAAAGTGCCGATGACGTCTTCGAGCGGGCGGGTGACGAGCGTCTCGATCTCGCGGGGCCCCGCGCCTTTGTATTCGACGCTGACCGAAATCACCGGGGGCGTGATGTTCGGAAGCAAATCGACGGGCAGGCGAGACATGCAAAGAGTTCCCACCACGAGCATGAGAATCACAATGCATGTAATAAAGATCGGTCTCCGTATGGAGAGGTCTGCCAGGCTCGTCAAAATCGTCCTTGTGTTTTGGAAAGGAACATTAGTTTCCATTACGAAAAAATTTTCAAGCGATGAATTAAAACCCCGAAAAAAAGCGGTTACTTGGGCGATCTTGAAAACACGGTGAGAAACCATTAACACTGCGTGTTGAGAGGTCTACCCGATGCGCCATTTTCTGTCTTTTTCTCTAACTACAATTCTCGCACTTCAACTTTTCGTCACAGGCTGCGCTCCGGCCGGAAATAACGGTTCAGATCAAGCGGCCGAGCTTCCGCCGGTGCCAAAAAGTTTACTGGAAGAGCCTGACATGCAGGCCCTTGCCCAGCAGATGATGAATAATCCGGTTTCACTCGATATCCCAGCCGAACCGGCCACAGGCGAGCCTTTGACGCTGAACCCAGCCCAGATTCGCCAGTCGCTTCTTGAAGGCAATACCTCCGTAATTCTCGGAGCGAATCGCGTGCACAACGCGCGCATTCAGCTTTCACAAGTGCGTGCGCGGCTTCTTCCGAATCTGAACTTGGGCGCCATGCTGATGTCGGCCGGTTCTTTCGGTTTCGGCCCGCTCTCGGCGGATTTTCTTCTGCCGTTTCTGCTTCCGCACCGCTGGTTCGAAAACATTCAAGCTCGCCACATGGTCGACGCCGAGAAGCAGGCGTATCTGTTGCTCGAGCTCAATCAGTACAACTCAGCACTCGAGCTCTACTATTCATATCTGAACGATCTCAAGGCCCGCGAGCTTCAGCTCGAGGAAGTGCGCCAGTACGAGCGGATCGAAAGCGTCACGGCGAAGAAATATCAGCTGGGCCAAGCTCGCAAAGACGAGTACGAGCGGACGCGCGCGCAAACCTCGCTCTCACGTGTATACGTCACCCGGCTGAACGAGATGATCATTCACGAGCGCGCGGCGCTCCGCCACGTGCTGGGTATTCCGCTGACGCGTGGCTTGAACGTCGAAGAGGTGAGTGTTCCGGCCACCGAAAAAGAGGCGCAGCCTGCCCAGGAGCTCCTGGCGGCCGCATTCGAAAAGGCTCCGGAGCGCAGTCAGCTCGTATCACTCATGAAGGCCTCAAAGGCTGAAAAATGGGCGAAGATCTTCGGTTTCATCAACGTCTTTTCGCTTGGCCGAAGTTTCTTGAATGATGCACCCAAAGGCTTCAATTCTCTGCAGGTGCAGGGCTCGCTCGGCATCGGTTTCGATTACATCCCGAACATTCGCCTGACAAACAACAATATGGAGCAGCTGCGAATTCAGGAAAGAGAGCTGTGGCATCAGCTCGGAGAGATTCTTGAGCGCACGGTTCATCAGATCACAGTCGCTAAAGTGGCCCACAAAGAAGCGTCAACGGCCGAAGCCGCCTCGCGGTCGGCATTCGATACCATGCTCAAGCGCTACGAACTCGGTCTCGAAAACTTGACATCGGTCGTAGTAGCCGGCTCGCAGCTGCGTAATGCCATGCAGGAGCGCCTGCGTACCGAAAGCGAGCTCAACACGCTCCGCGCGACGCTCGCACGTACATTCATGGAATTCGAGTTCGCCCATATTCGCGGTTGCACGCTTGGAGCGTTCGCACGCGAAAAGCGAAAGCGCGTTTTCATCCTGAGCTTCTTCAAAGATATCTTCGCCGGCCCCTCTAAAGATTGGATCTCGGTCGAGCGTATGTGCTCCGCCAAGAAGTGACGGGCACGGTGCTTTAGAAGCTCAGCCCCACGCGGGCGTAAATGCCCTTCGTATCCATCGCGGCCTCATTAGAAACCCCGGACACCGGGGTTTTTATTTTACCTGTGGTGTCGAGCTGGTGACGATAGCCGGCCTCGAGCGTGAGGTAGGAGTCCCGGCCGACCATGAGCGCCGCTTCGGCGCCGACGAGGACCAGATTCGATTTGTTTTCATAAGTCACGTCACCGGCGCTGGGCAGGCCCTTGTAATCGGCTTTGTTAGTTTGAAATTGGCCGGCACCCGCGAACGGTTTTAAATACGAGTCGTCTCCCATTTTCCAGCCCAATATTACGTATGCCGGCATTTGTACGAGCTCAGCGCTCACCGAGCCCGCGCGGATCTTATAGCCTAAATAATCCACGCGAAGACCGAAACTGAGTGTATCGCCCGCGAAGCCGGCCTCGAGCGACGCTCCATAAGCGGTTTTGAATTCAGTGTTGCTTGCAACGGCGATGTCGTTCGTCAGATTCATGAGCTGGTAGACGCCGCCGCCGCTCACATAGAATTCGGCGCGCGCAGTGCTCGAGGCGAGCGTGACAAACACAAGCATCAAAAATGTCGGAGAGATTCGCGCGCCCACGTCAGTGCGGCTCCACGGGCTGCGAGAGATAGTCGAGATCGGCCGAGCGCACGCGCGTGTCCCGACGGAGCATTTCGAGCGCGGTCAGCACGTTGACGGCGCCGCGGGGCTTGAAAGCACGAAACTCGGAATCGGGCGCCTGAGGCAATAGATCC
Source organism: Bdellovibrionales bacterium (assembly GCA_036275095.1). Classification (GTDB taxonomy): domain Bacteria; phylum Bdellovibrionota; class Bdellovibrionia; order Bdellovibrionales; family DASUEL01; genus DASUEL01. The sequence goes on along the minus strand of DASUEL010000418.1, from coordinate 5,609 downwards.
AAGCCGAGCTCGTTCGCAATGACCGCGGCGTCGGCAGGGGCCGTGAGCTGAGCGTGGACCTCGCCCGAGGGAATTCGGAGTGTCGACAGGGTCTCATTGTATACGACTGAATCGTGAACCGGCGAGATACTGCCCGGGCGCGCCGTCGCAATGTCGTACACGAGATAGGAGCCTAGATCGGCGAGTGGCTCGCCCAGCGCGGTCGTGTCCAAGCGGTTTGTCTTAGGCACGGCCCAAACGTTTCGGAGCAAGAAGGCGTTTCCGCCTTCGCTGGCGAAAGGGCGGCCGCGCCGGTTGGCGAGCTCCGTCTGGTGACGGCCGCGGCGTTCCTTGGCGGCGGCCTTCGCCGCTTGTACGGCGGCCTGAGCGGCGTCACGGGTTTGGGCGTGAACCGCGGCCAACGGGAGCAGCAGCATGAGCGCGAGGAGAAGTTTTGCGATCAGCTTCATCAGTGCCCCCATGCCCGCAGCGTCCACGACGTGACCGTTCCAGTGTCGCCCGCGGAGCCGTCGATCACTTTGAGCGTCCAGTTGCCTTGCGCGCTTTCACCGTAAAACGCATGGGAGAGCAGCGCGAACGAGGCCCAATTTTGGTCTGCGGCAAAGCTGTTGTTGACGTGAAAGAGAATGCTTTTGGTGCCCGACGGGGACGTGAGCTCGACGCCCAGATCGCCGGAGTGGGTGTGCGTGACCGAAATCGTAACTCTGACGGTTTCGACGGTCATTGCGGTCGCGAAGTTCAGAATGCGTGAGACTCCCGTGGCATCGTTGTCGGGAATCGCGGCGTTCGGAGACTCCGAGACCGCGCCGGTGATTTCGGTTCCCAAATTCGACGAATAGACAAGCGCCGCGGCCACGGCGGCTTGCGCGTTGATTCGACCGAATCCGTAGTAATTGTGAAATTTGAAGCCGGCCGCGTTCGTCACCCAGCCTTGCTCCCACACATGGCCTGGGGGGTCTTGCGGACGGTTCGCGATCGGCGCGAACGTCGGCTGCGGCTGAAGCGCCGTCTGAGCGAGTATTCGGCGCACGTCGCGCCAACCGATATTCGGGTTCGCTTGCAGCATGAGCGCGACGACGCCGCTCGTATTGGGCGCGGCCGATGACGTTCCGTTCATCGTCGTGGTGTAGTCGCAGGTCGGATTTTCGGCATGGCCGTCTTCGAAGGTGTTCGCCGCCGCGCCGGCCTTCGAGTAGCCGCGCGTGCAGCTGGACCGATCGGTGGTCATGATGGCGGGCGAGAGCGTTCCGTACTCGCCGCCGAATGAACTGATCCAGAGGTTAGAGCCGACGGATGAGTACGAGCTCTTCACGCCGGTGGCGTTGAGCGCGCCGACGATCATCGTATACCGGGTCGAGCTATAGACGTCCGCGGTCGCGGGCCGCGTGGCCCATGGCGTGGCGCCATTGGGAGTGAAGGCGTTGCCGGCGGATTTGATGTAAACGATGCCCCGGCCGCCGCGGCCCGAAGTGACGCCGTTGCTGAGCGCGGTTTCGTAGGAGGCGTTGATCACGGAGTCGAAGTCGGCGGTGCCGCCCCAGCTTTGATTGACGATGTCGTCAGACTGGCTGGCGGCGTCTATGAACATCGCCCATGTTTGCGCGAGTGTCGGCGCGAGAAGATTGTAGCCCGCAAGGCTCGCCAGCGGCGCGACGCCGCGGGAGCCCTTTCCGTTCCAGCCGCGTGCGGCGATGATTCCGCTCACCGCCGTTCCGTGATCGCCGTCGGTGTTGCCCGTCGGGTAGGTCGGATCGCCGTACCACGGCGACGTGCCGAGGTAGTTTTTCGACGCGCCTGAAAGGACGTTGTCCGTGAGAACCTCATGCGCGATTTCCATGCCGGAGTCGCTAACGCCCACGCGAATGCCTTGACCCGTATAGCCTTGCCGCCATACGGCCACGATGCCGAGATCGACTCCCGCGGTTCCGCCCGTAGTCGAGAAGTTGGTCTGCCCGGTATTTTCAAGATGCCACGCGTGTGAGCGGAGCGGGTCGCCGCTGACGGTGATGGTGAACGGCGAGAGCTGCGCCGTCGAGCCTCCGGCCGAAGCCGAGATGGTGATATCTGCGAACGTCCCGGAAGCGTTCGGGTAGCCGCTCAGCTCGCCCGTTCCGGCGTTGAACGTCGCCCAGAACGGCTTGCCGGAAATCGAATAGGTTACAGTTTGCCCTGAGGCTCCGCTTCGCGACGGTGTGAAGCTGTAAAGCAGATCTTGCTGGGCCGTGGTCGAGGGCGAGCCGGAGAGCGCGAGGCCGCCGATGCTATTGAGGCTTGCGCCCTCGGGGCGTTGCTCCTCCGTCAAGCAGCTCGTCAGAAAAACCGCGCTAATGAACAAAACCGTGTTGAGTCGTGGGGTGGCCATCCGAGCCACTTATCGACCGGGAGGCGCGGGCACATGGGTCCAGAAATTACGCGCGTGAGGCCGCGGGTTGAGCTTTTCGCGTCAGCCGTACGGTCAGGAGATCGAGCACGGCGTAAAAGACACCGGCCGCGAGAGGCGGATTCGCCGAGGGAAGACCGAGCCCGCGCACGTCCTCGGCCCAGGACCAGGCGCCGAGCGCGGTTCCGTAAAGCTCGAGGCCGAGCGCGAGCACGAACATCACGGCATAGAGTTTAGGATCGCGGCCCAGAGCCAGGCAGGCGAGAAAAATCGCGAAAAGCGGAACGCTCAGGAAGTCGGTTCCGTTCGTCACGGCGTAAATCAGCGGTGCCGCCGCAGCGGCGGGTACGAGTATCGCGACTGAACGCGCGCAGCGCTCATAATGCGAGATCGAAAGGCCCGCCAAGAAAAGCAAAACATGGCCGGGCGGCACGAAGAGCGGGAGCACGCTGGCCCGATACGTATAAAGCTCCCACACGGCCGACAAAACCAGCTCGCCGGCCGTCGCCAGGCCCAGGCACCAGAGAAGCGTGTCGCGCCCGATGCGCGTGCCGGCGATCACCGGCGGGCGCGCGAGATGATATGCGAAGTGCGCGGCGGTCAGGGCGCCGACGGTGAGCTCGGCCCAGTGCCAGCCGCGCCCCGCACCGTAAGCCTCGAGCGCGAGGCCGGCGGTGACGTTCAAGATGACGAGCGGGACCAGCCAGGAGCTCAAACGACGTAAGGTAGGAGGCGTTTCGTACGGCTCATGTACGCCGTGTATGCGGGCCCGAATTTTTCAGCCATCATTTTTTCTTCGCGACCGATGCGAACGAAGTAGAGCACGCCCCATATGAGCACGATTGCGGCGCCGCCCACCCAGTTTGGAATCACCAGCGCCTGCCCGAGTGAACACAGCCAGATCGCGAGGTACATCGGGTGACGAATCTTCGCGTAAATTCCGTTCGTCACGAGCGAGTGGCCCTCCTTCAGCTCGAGTGTCACGGACCAGTTCTCGCCGAGATCCCTGTGTGAAACCCAAAACACGTAGAGGCCTGCCGCGAGCAAAACCGCTCCGCCCGCGATCAGCGCGGGCGACTCACGAAAATCAAAAGCGTCGAGCCAGGACGTGAAGAGCGCCATGAGCGGCAATAGAATCAGCGAAACGCTCATGAAGAAAATGTTGATTTTGTCGGCCGAGAAGCTGTGGTCTTCTTTGACGGGCCGCTTGTCGGCTTTCGAAGCCCAATACCCGCGCACGACGAAATAGGCGATGAGAAACGGCATGAAAACGGCGGTCGAGAGAGTGTGATCCATAGATAGCGAAAGACTTATTCGTTCCGCTCCCGACTTTCAACCGTTTCGTTGATCCAGGTGAGCTCATGTTTGTTGTGATGCAAGTGCAAAACGCGCGAGCCGGGAATCGCCTGAAAGCGTGCCACCGTTTTCATGTCGGTCGGGCCCTGAAACTTGATCGTGCAGGCGAAATTTCTCGCGAGCCCCGACGCTCGCCACGTCTCGACGAGCTCCAACAGCCGCTCGGGATAGCAAATGATGTCCGAGAAGAGCCAATCCACCGGGCCGGCGCTCTCGGGCGCCAGGGTGAACGCATCCTTCTTCAGCGACTCGACGTTCGGGAGTGCCGCGACTTCCGGCGCGAGCGGCGCCTTATCGACGCTCAAGACCTGGCAGCCGAGCTGCGCGAGAACCCAAGTCCAGCCGCCGGGGCTGCTTCCGAGATCGAGCACGCGGTCGCCCGGCTGGGGCCGAACGCCGTGAACCGTGAACAGCTCCCAAAGCTTGAGATACGCGCGCGAGGGCGCCAAAGGGCTTTCGTGAAACTGAACCTCGCCGTTCGGAAACAGGCTCGTGCACACAGCCGATGCCAGCATGACGTTGGGTTCAAGTAAAGTCCAGGAGCCAAGCGGAGCCGTGGGCAGGCGGCCCAGAAACTCGATGGGTTTTGCCGAGACGTGCGGAAGCTTGTCTTGAATCAGCTCGGCTCGGCGATGGTTCGCGTGCGGATAATAGGCCCAGTTGCGCTGAAGGCTGCGGAGTTTGCGAGCCCCGTCGCTGGCCGATTCGAATTCGATGAGTTTCGGCTCGAGCCAGGTATTCGCCGTCCAAGCCACCGGCGGGGAAGGGCGCGCGCGAGCGAGCATGAGGCGCCCGTACCGTTTTTCCAGCCGGTCGCCGAGCTCCTTGGCAAGATCGTCTTCAAATCCGTCGGGTGCGAGGTACGCGACGTGCTCCACATGCCCAGTTGGTTGTTCAGAGGGTGATTTGTCAAGCCCGCGGCGGTCAAAGACGCGCGTCAAAACTGAAACAGGCCTTTACTTCATCGAGCCCTTTTGTAGTCTTAATGTGAATGGCTACGACAAACCTGATCGCATTTGACGAGATCGCCTGCGCCGAAGGTCAAATCGGGCTCGTCACTCTGCAAAACACGGCGTCATTGAACGCGCTGACGCTCGAAATGTTTCAGGCGCTCCACGAAAAACTCCGTGCCTGGGCGCCTCGTCCCGAAATACGGGTGGTCGTCATTCAAAGCGAGTCCGAAAAGGCTTTCTCCGCCGGTGGAGACGTCAAGGCGCTCGCGCTCGAGACCATTTCGAGCTCCGCAACCGATCTTCCCGAAAAGTTTTTCTGGTGGGAGTACGCGACCGATTATCTCGTACATCAGTTTCCAAAACCCGTCCTCTGCTGGCTCGACGGCATCACTATGGGTGGCGGCGTCGGCATCAGCAGCGGCGCCTCCCACCGGGTCGTCACTGAACGCACGAAATGGGCGATGCCCGAGCTGAACATCGGGTTTTTTCCGGATGTGGGCGCGGGGTACTTTCTGAATCAGCTGCCCGAGGCGATGGCGCTGTTTCTCGCATGGACCGGCGCGCCGCTCTCAGGGCCCGATGCCGTAAGCCTCAAACTGGCCGATCATTGCCTTCCGTCCTCGATGAAAAACGGCGTGCTGAACGTCATCACGGAGACCGCCTGGAGCGCGAGCCACGAGGAGAATCATTGGAAGCTCAGCGAGCTCCTTCAGGTCAGCGAACACGAGTCCGCGACCGCGCAGCTTCCGAAGTACCAGGAGCGAATTCTCAAGATCGTATCGGGACCGACGCCTGAACAGACGTTCGCGCGGCTGCTGACGTGGAACGACCGCGACGAATGGATCCGCGCCCGGGTTGCATACGCGGCCGCGGCATCGCCGCTGTCGGTCCATCTGACGTATCACCACCTGCGCGCGACC
>DASUEL010000417.1:0-5881 GCA_036275095.1 Bdellovibrionales bacterium | reverse complement strand
ATTTGACTTTGTTTTTCGCCATCTCGGCGATTAGAAGGCGCTTGACCTCGTCGATGTATTTTTCGCGCTCTTTGCGCTTCTTCGCGACCTTTTGGGCCAGCTGGTAGTACGCGTCGGGTTTGAGATAACGAAGGCTCAAATCTTCGAGCTCGATCTTCATGGAGCTGATACCGAGGCGGTTCGCCAGCGGCGCGTAGATGTCGAGCGTCTCTTGCGCGATCACCGCCTGCTTTTCATACGGCATGTGCGTGAGCGTTCGCATGTTGTGCAGCCGGTCCGCGAGCTTCACCAGCACCACGCGAATGTCTTTTCCCATCGCGATGATCATTTTGCGGATGTTCTCGCCTTGCTTTTCGTGCGTGTGGCGAAAGTTGATTTGCGAAATCTTGGTGACGCCGTCGACGAGCTGGGCGATCTCCGCCCCGAAGTTGGTCTCGATGTCTTTGAGCGTGACCGCCGTGTCTTCAACCGTGTCATGCAAGAGGCCCGTCGCGATCGACGGCAGATCGAGCCGGAGATCGGCGAGAATGCCCGCGACGCCGAGTGGATGCGAGATGTACGGCTCCCCGCTTCGGCGAATCTGGCCTGAGTGGGCTTTTTCAGAAAAATCGTAAGCGCGGCGAATGAAGTCGAGATCGGCAGTCGGGTTGAACTCGCGGATTTTTTCGACGAGCTCATCCACGGTCTTTGGGACCTTTTGAGTGATTTGCTCGATCGACTGGCTGTCTACCATGAACATCCGCCTCTTCCGCCCAAACTATCGGAAAAGACGAGGAAAAACTATAATTGAAACAGGCTTCAAGTTCTCACTCTCGAAGAGTGTCGCATCGGTACAACACTCCTGAGATTGAGAGCGAAAGGGTTCGCGACGTCTAGCGATTCAGGTCGCGCTCGATTTGCTCTTCGGGCGCCCCGTCGTTCGGGTCGGCTTCGAAGGCAACGGAGCCGTGAGCCACTTCGCGAAGGGCGTTCACGATATGCTTGTTGTCGTCGGTCTCGACCGTCAGATGCGAGCCCTTCATCAGCTGCTTGGCTCTCTTGGCCACGAGCATGACCAGTCCAAAACGATTCGTCATTTTCTCAAGGCAATCTTCGACGGTAATACGAGCCAAGGAGTCCTCCTCAATCAGATCTAGCTACAGTTTGGGGCTAAACGCCAATGATTACCTGGATTTAATCAATTCTTCAATGATTTTCTTGAACTGCGCGTAAGCGCTATTGAAATCATCATTCAGGACCTGGTGATTGAACCGTGGCGCTTGGTTCATCTCATCAGTCGCCTTCTTAAGGCGTATCTCCAGGTTTTGGGTCTTCCCCTTGTCCCGCAACATCAGTCTTCGACGCAGTTCGTCGACCGACGGAGGCAGGATAAAAATGTAAGTCGCATCCGGAAAGTACCGGCGAAACGAGTCCGCTCCCTGCACGTCGATGTCCATGATCAGGAACTTGCCGAGCTTCTTCGCCCGTTCAACCTCGTTCTTGGGAGTGCCATAGAGGTTGTTGAACACCTCGGCGGTTTCGATGAAAAACCCCTGGTCTTTCAGCTCGAGGAACTTCTTTCGGTCGACGAAATGATAGGGGTTGCCCTCGACCTCGCCTTCGCGTGGCGGCCGCGTCGTGTAGCTGATCGAGTACGTCAGCTCTTTGAAATCCTCGAGAGCCTTTTTGCAGAAGCTGGACTTTCCGGCTCCGCTCGGAGCGGAGACCACAATCAGAGGTGTTTTCATTCGATGTTCTGCACCTGTTCGCGGATCTTTTCGATGATGGACTTGCTTTCGACGACGATGCGGGTGAGCTCGGCGATTTGAGACTTCGAGCCGATCGTGTTCACCTCACGAAGCAGCTCTTGCGAGTAGAAGTCGAGCTTTTTGCCCGCCCCTTGCTCCTTCGAAATCAGGCCCTCAAACGCGCTGACGTGCTCTTTGAGACGCGCGATCTCTTCGCTGACATCGGACCGGTCGATCTGAAGCGCGATTTCTTGCATCATTCGGGGCTCGGTGACCAAATGTTCGAGGTCGAGATTCGCGAGCCGCTCTTTGAACTTTTTGCGGAGAGCTTGGCCGGCCTTGGAGCGAAGCTTGTAGATGCGGTCGACCTCACGCTGGAGGCTCGCGAGCAGCTGGCTCAAATCGCGCGCGATGGACTGGCCTTCGCGTTCCCGTTCTTTGTCGCAGCTCTTTACCGCTTTTTCGATGCACTCGACGACTTGCTTTTTCTCGCTCGCGGATATTTCGATACGCTCTTCGAAATGAAGGACGTCGGGCAAACGCGCCACCATGTCGAGATTCGGCTCGGCCATGAGACGCAGCTCCCGGCCGAGCTTCTTGTAGCCTTCGATCCACTGGCGCGCGAGCTCGGCCTGAACGTTCACTTGAAGAGTCGAGCCCATGGGGCCCGGGCGGCGGCGCACGTTCAGGTCGACGCGCCCGCGGCGAAACACGCGGCTCACGATCGCTTTCGCTTCGTTTTCAAGAAAGGCGTATTGCGCGGGCAGCTGCGTTCGCAGCTCGAGGAAGCGACCGTTGACGGCGCGAACTGAAACGTCCACGTCGACTTCGCCGGAGGTGAACCTCGCAGCTCCGTAACCGGTCATGCTTTTCATGCTGTGACTCCCCGAGTTGACCCAGTATCGGGAGGGGGCAGTCCGCTGTCAAGTCTAACGGCCCGGGTTACTTCGTGGAGATAAATCAGCGGCGCGGCCGCATCGAATTGCGTGTCGAACCACACGATTCGGCGGTCGCGGCGAAACCAAGTCATTTGACGTTTCGCGAGCTGCATCGTGCTTTGCGCGATCATGGTTTCAAGCTCCTCAAACGGAAGCCGGCCCTCGAGCGCATCGACACATTCTTTGTATCCCACGCTTCGTAGCGCGGGCCATGGGCCGAGCCCGCGCGCGAGCAAGGCCCGCGTTTCGTCGGCGAGCCCCGCGCGGAGCATGGCGCGCGTGCGAAACTCGACGCGCTCGCGGAGGCGGCTGCGCAGATGATTCAATCCGACTTGAACGTATCGAAACGGCGGGCGCTGGCTTTCAAACGCGACGAGAACGTCTTTCATCGTCGAAAACCCGCTCGTAGCCAACACTTCGAGCGCGCGAACAATTCGGTAGCGGTCGTTGGGCCCGATTTTCCGGGCGTAACCGGGGTCGCGCCCTTCGAGCTCCGCGAAAAGCGCGCCAAGCCCGTCACGGGTCAGGCGCTCCTGTAAATCCGCGCGTACGGCTGGATCCGAAGGCGGCACCGGGTACAGCCCTTTCACCAGAGCCTGCGAGTAGAATCCGCTTCCACCCACGACGAAAAACAGATCTACGCCCTCTTTGAAGCGCGAGGCGATCACTTCGAGCGCGTCGCGCCGGTACTCGCCCGCGGTGTACGTATGCCCGTCGGCCACATGCCCGATCAAATGGTGGGTGGCACGGTCGAGCTGTTCGCGCGAGGGCTTGGCCGCGCCGACGTCGAGCGAGCCGTAAACCTGCACGCTGTCGCAATTTATGATTTCGCCCTTAAAGAGTTCGGCCGCGCGAACCGCGAGCTCCGTCTTTCCGGTCGCGGTCGGGCCGTGAATGAAAACGACGAACGGGATGCTCACAACGTGCGGCCGAATTGGCGATCCATTTGAGCAAAAGAGTATTCCACATAGACCGGCCGGCCATGAGGGCAATAACCTGAAAGCGGGAACTCGTCCATTTGCGCGAGCAGCGCCTTCATCTCGTCGGCGCTGAGGGCCTGGCCCGCGCGCACGACCGAATGACAGGCCATGGTCGCGCAAATGTCGCCGACGACTTTTTCGAACGCGAAACTGCCTTGATGAGTGAGAATCTCTTGAGCGAGCTTCTGAAGCGCGGAACGAATCGCGCTTTCTTTGAGCAGCGCGGGCGCCGCGCGCACCGAAATGGCTTCGGGCCCGCTTTGGTCGATGCTGATATGGAGCCGCTCGAGCGCGTCTTGCTGGCTCACCAACGCCTCGACCTCTTCAGGCTGAAGGTGCAGCGTGAGCGGAAGCAGGTACGGCTGAACCTCGAGGTTCCCGTCGCGCCACCCGCTCATCAGTCGCTCAAAGGCGACCCGTTCGTGTGCCGCGTGCTGATCGACGACGATCATGCTTTGGCGCGATTGCGCGACGATATAGGTCAGATTGGCTTGCCCCAAAATCTGCAAATTGGCCCAATAAGGCTTGATCTCGAAGGCGCGGGCTTCGGTTCCCGGCGTTTCATCTTTTTTTATGGGCGCGGAGTGCACGGCCTCGCGGCTTTCCGCAGCGGCCGCAAGCTCTGACAGCTTCAGCGGCGGCGGCTCGGGAGCGCGCACCCCGGCCGGTTTCGAAGAAGCCTCGAACTTGCGCTTGAAGTTCGTTTCTGAGAAACCGGTTTGAAGCTCGCGCGCGAACGTCTCTTGAACCGGCTTAGGCACCGACTCTCCGGCCGCGCCCGGCTCGTCCGCGACATGCGGCGCCCACGGCGCTCTTTCGAGCGCGCGCCGGAGCGTGCCCTGCACGAGCCGGTACACCTCGGAGCCGTCCCGGAATTTTACCTGCGCCTTCGTCGGATGCACGTTCACGTCGATATTTTCGGGCGGGCAAAGAATGCTCACGACTGCCGACGGGAACTCACCGTGCATGAGCAGGCTGCGATAGGCATCCATGACGGCCGCAAAAATCGTTTTGTCTTGAATCCAGCGGTCTTGGGCGAACACCCAGATGTTTTGGCCCGTGCGCTGGCCCTTGTCGGGCGCCGAGAAGCTGATATGCACGGTCATGTCGCCCGACTGGCCCGAGGCTTCGTAGAGCGGCTTGTGCTCGAGCACCTGCTCCGCGCGCTTCACCCGGCTGTCGGTGGCGGGCCAATAAGAAATAAGCTCGCCCCGGCTCTTCAGCCGAAAGGTCACGTCGGGACGCGCGAGCGCCATGGCTTTCATGACTTTTTTGATCTGCGCGCTCTCGCTCGAATCGCTCTTCAGGAATTTCAGGCGGGCCGGCACGTTCTGAAAGAGATCTTCGACCTGCACGAGCGTACCGGCCGCGCCCGCGACCGCATCGACCGGCGCGATCGAACCGAACTCCGAAACTATGCGGTTCGCGGTTTCGCCGCCGCGGGCTCGCGACGTGATGGCCAGCCGGCTCACGGCCGCGACACTGGCCAAAGCTTCACCGCGAAAACCGAAAGAAGAGAGCGCGAACAGATCGTCGAACGCGCGGATCTTGCTGGTTGCATGCCGTTCGAGCGCCATCGGAAGCTCGTCACCCGCGATGCCGTGCCCATTGTCGGAGACTTTGATTCGCCGCCCCCCCTGGTCCGCGTCGACTTCGACCTCCGTGGCTCCGGCATCGAGTGAGTTCTCGACGAGCTCTTTGACAAGATTCGCGGGACGCTCGAGAACCTCACCGGCGGCGATTGAATCGATCACGGACTGCGAGAGACGTTCGATGGATTTCGACATGCGATGTCTATAACATCGCGGCCACTAATCGACAACGGCGCGATGGAGGTATTTCAGTTCGCGCCAGCGGCCCTTTCGCAATAGATTGAATCCCAGGCGGGCCCACGAACGCGTGAGCCGCATGGCGAGCCAGGGACGCGAGGCATGCGTCGTGTATTTCCATGAAACTCGCTTACGGTTCCGCTGAAAATAGTAGATCGAATAAAGCGGATTTTGATGGCATGTCTTTCCGATGTAATGGCGAAGCACGAAATTAGGGTCGGAGCGAAGCTCGAAGCCCGCGCGCTGAACGCGCACGGACCAATCGACGTCGTCCCAATAGGTTCCCAATGCGGTATCCATGCCCCCGGCGCGCGCGAACACGGCGCGGTGAACGGCGAAGCCCGATCCCGGCACGTAGGACGTGGCGTCGCGGACCGTGCCCAAACTGCGGTTGTGAAAAATGAAAC
>DASUEL010000416.1:0-6982 GCA_036275095.1 Bdellovibrionales bacterium | reverse complement strand
GGGCATCACGCGCGCCCCATCTCAAAATGAGACACCCGACTCTGCCCACTCGATAGCCAACTGACAAGAAGCTTCCCGTTCGTGAGCGATTACGAGCGCCGCGACCGGGCATATCGGTTGCACTTACGAGCGGTATCCAGGAGGATCCATGAAACGGATTTCGTTGCTTCTTCTTACGTTGAGCTTCATTGCCTGCAGCCAGGCTTCATTCGAAAATCAGCCGTCACAAGTTCTTTCACCGCGCGTTTCCGTCGAAGAGGGAATGAACGATGCCGTCGTTCTTTCGCATTGTGACTGCGGCGAAGGCGGGCGAAAGGTTCGCATTTGCCACGTTCCGCCGGGCAACCCCGAAAACGCCCACACCATCTGCATCAGCCGTTCGGCTCTTCAGAAACACCTCGACAACCATGAGGCCGACAACGGTGATAGTGACTACATGGGCGCTTGCGGTGACCCCGACGATGGCGACGACGGCGATGACAACGACGACAATGATGACGACGGCCCGAACCCGATGCCGACGCCGATGCCACCGGGCCCGACGCCGAATCCCGATCTCGACGACATCTAATTACTCATAAATCACGAAAGAGGTACGAGTGCCGGCGCAAGCCGGCATTCGTTTTTTTGCGATGATCGCCGGGCGTTCTAGGACCGTGCGAAGGCCAAGACGTGCCCATCCGGATCCAACGAATAGGCCGCCTCGTCTCCCCAATCTCTCTTCAAAAGCGGACTGATCTCCCGGGCGCCGAGCGCGAGCGCACGCGCGTGAAATTCCTGTGGCTCTTCGACCAAGAGGTAGAGCTCGGCCCTCGGCACCCCGCGTGCGCTTCGAGGATCGGGCAGCTTATCACCCAGTAGGCGCCTGATTCCGCCTTCAGGCATAAGACCTAGCACGCAAGAACCGGGCAATTCGAACTCGGTCATTCCCGGAACGTCGAGCACCGGCTCGCAATTCAAGACGTGAGCGTAAAAATCGCGACTCTTCTTTTGATCGCTCACGTACAAGATAATATTGATTCTCTTGATGGTGTTCACGTGGGCGGCGGCCTATGCGAAGGCGCGTTTGCCTTCGCGCCAAACCTGCGCGACCGGCATATGCCCGATTTGGTAGAACAGATCCCGCCAGCCGCCGTCCAAAACGACGAAATCCGCGAGACGCCCCTTCTGCAAAGACCCTAGCTGCTTTTCGAGGCCCAAGGCATGCGCGGCACCCACGGTGTAGGCGCCGATGACCTCGGGCAACGTCATTTTCATTTCCAGCCGCGCCAGCAGCCCCACGAGCGCGAGATCCTGGGTCGGCGAGCTCCCGGGATTGTAATCGGTCGCCAGGGCGACGCGCGCGCCGGCGTCGATCAAAGCGCGAGCGGGAGGATACTTCGTTTTCAAATACAAATCGGAAGCCGGCAGCAGCACGCACGTGACGTCCGATTTCGCCAGCGCTTCGACTTCGGGCTTTTCGATCTGCAACAGGTGATCGGCCGAGCGCGCCCCGAACTCGATCGCCATGCGGGCGCCGCCCGAGAGGGAGAGCTGATCGGCGTGTACGACGACGTCGAAGCCGACGTCTTTCGCCGCGCGAAGATAGGCACGCGCGGCCTCGTCGAGAAAGAAACCTTTTTCGACGAAGATGTCACAGCGCCCGGCGAGCTTCTTCTTTTTGAGCGCCGGCAGCGCTTCAGCGATTATGTTTCGAACGTACTCATCGGGGCTTTTGAACTCGCTCGGCACGGCATGAGGGCCCAAATAGGTCGAGACGATCCGGGCGCCTTTGATTTTCTGATTGGCGGCAAGAATTTTGAGCTCGGACTCGGTGTTGAGGCCGTAGCCGCTTTTCGCCTCGATTGTCGTAACGCCTTGGCGCACGAAGAGCTCGGCGCGTTTCTGTCCTAGCTTTGCGAGCTCGGCGACGCTCGCTTCGCGCGTCGCCCGCATCGTCGAAAGAATGCCTCCGCCTTGCTGGGCGATCTCTTGATAACTCATGCCTTGATTGCGCTTCTCGAATTCGTCGGCGCGGTTGCCGGCGAAAACCAAATGTGTGTGGCACTCGAGAAATGCCGGCACGACGGATTTGCCTTTCAGGGAAACTTGCGGTGCTCGGCGATAGGCGCGCGGCAGGTCGGACATGGAGCCGGCCCAGGCGATTCGCTTGCCACTCACCACCAGCGCTCCGCGCCTGACGAGACCAAGATCGTCCTCGGTCACGCGACGGCCACCTTTTTTTGCGGCTCCCTCGAGCGTCAACAGCTCATCAATATCTTTGAAGACTTTCGTCAAAGCCACAGCGATTTCACACCGCGTTCACGAGCCACTTGCTTCGCTTCATCGTACCCGGCATCCACATGCCGAAAGATGCCCATGGCCGGGTCGGCCGTGAGCACACGTTCGAGCCGGCGCGCAGCCTCAGCTGTTCCATCGGCGACTATCACTTGGCCCGCATGAAGGCTGTAGCCCATGCCGACGCCGCCGCCATGGTGAAAGCTCACCCAGCTGGCGCCGCACGCGGTGTTCGTCAAAGCATTCAGCAGCGGCCAATCGGCCACGGCATCCGAGCCGTCTTTCATGGCCTCGGTCTCCCGGTTTGGAGAGGCGACGCTTCCGCAGTCGAGGTGATCGCGCCCGATTACGATCGGCGCTTTCACACGGCCTTCGCGAACGAGTTCATTGAAACGCAGGCCCGCCTTGGCTCGCTCACCGTACTCGAGCCAGCAGATGCGCGCGGGCAAGCCTTGAAACGAAATGCGCTCCTCGGCCATGTCGAGCCACCGCAGCAGATCTTTTTTGTGCGGGAAGAGCTCGCGAACGGCGTTGTCGGTAATCTTGATGTCATCGGGGTCGCCCGAGAGGGCCACCCACCGAAAGGGGCCGCTCCCGCGGCAAAAGAGCGGGCGAATGTACGCGGGCACGAAACCCGGAAAATCAAACGCCTGCTTGCAGCCTTCTTCAAAGGCCACCGCCCGTATGTTGTTTCCGTAGTCGAACGTGACGGCACCGTTTCGCTGCAGCTGCAGCATACCTTCGACGTGTTTTCGCATGCTGGCCTTCGAGCGCTGAACGTACGACTTTGGGTCGCTCTTGCGAAGGTCAGCCGCCTGCTCGACCGAAAGACCCTCGGGAATATATCCGTTCAGCGGGTCATGGGCCGAGGTTTGGTCGGTCAAAAGGTCGGGAACGAACCCGAGTTTGATGAGCTCATGAATGTCGGTCGCCATATTGCCCTGAACCGCCACTGAGCGCGCCAGGCCCTTCTCTTTGAGCCACTGCACGCGCTTGACGGCTTCTTTCAAATTGGGCGCGACTTCATCGACGAATTGGGTCTTGAGCCGCTTCTCGATGCGCGACGGATCGACTTCGACCGCGAGCACGACAGCCCCCGCGAACACGCCCGCGAGCGGTTGCGCTCCGCCCATGCCACCCAGGCCCGCCGTCAGAATCACGCGGCCCTTCAGTGAGCCGCCGAAATGTTTGCGGCCCGCCTCGGCGAACGTTTCATAGGTGCCCTGAATGATGCCTTGGGTTCCGATGTAAATCCACGATCCCGCCGTCATCTGCCCGTACATCATGAGCCCTTTGCGGTCGAGCTCATTGAAATGTTCCCACGTCGCCCACTTCGGAACTAAGTTGGAGTTCGCAAGCAAGACGCGCGGAGCATCCGTGTACGTACGGATGATGCCGACGGGCTTTCCCGATTGCACGAGCAACGTCTCGTCGTTCTCGAGCGTTTTGAGCGCGCTCAAGATTTTATCGAAACTTTCCCAGTTGCGAGCTGCTTTGCCGATGCCACCGTAAACGACCAAATCCTCAGGGCGCTCCGCGACCTCTGGGTCGAGATTGTTTTGAATCATGCGATACGCGGCTTCTTGAATCCAGCCTTTGCAGTTGAGGGCCGCGCCACGCGGGGCGCGAATCGTACGCTTTACCATTCTAGATCTCCAACGGTTTTTTGAACCACGCGGCTGAGCTCGTCGGTCTCGATCATCTCGCGAATCGTTTGCACGTCGAGCGCGAACACGCGGTCTTCCTGCGCGAACGGCACTTTCGTACGAATGTGTTTGAACGCCTCGCGTACGGCTGCGGCCGGCTCCAAAGGCTTCAAGAGATCGAGTGCCTGGCAGCCCGTCAAAAGCTCCATGGCCAAGACGTTCTCCGCGTTCTTCACGATTTCACCCAGCTTGCGCGCGGCGATCGTGCCCATGCTCACGTGATCTTCCTTATCGGCCGAAGTCGGAATGCTGTCGACGCTCGCCGGGTGCGACAGAATCTTGTTTTCGCTTACGAGTGCTGCCGCCGCCACCTGCACCATCATGAGCCCGCTGTTCAAGCCCGCGACCGGCGCCAAAAACGCCGGCAGCTCGCTCATCGCCGGATTGATCAGCTTTTCGATGCGGCATTCGGAGATACTGGCCGACGCGCTCATGGCAATGCCCATGTAATCGAGCGCGAAGGCGACCGGCTCGCCGTGAAAATTGCCGCACGAGAGCACCTTGTCTTCGTCGGCGAACACGAGCGGGTTATCGGTGCTGGCGTTCGCCTCGGTCTCGAGCACGCGCACGACGTGCCTCAAGGCATCTTTCGCCGCGCCATGTACGGCGGGCATGCAACGAAGCGAATAGGCGTCTTGCACCTTACCGCAGTTCTCGTGGCTTTCGGCAATGGCCGAAGTGGGACCCAGAAGTTTCAAGATATTCCGCGCCGTCTTCGCCTCGCCCGGATGCGGCCGAGTCGCCGCGATCAGCGGGTCGAAGGCCGCGCGGCTTCCGCGCAGGGCTTCGAGCGAAATCGCACCCGCCAGATCGGTCAGCCACAAAAGCCTGCGCGCGCGAAGCGCGTTGAGCATGCCGACCGCGGTCATCACTTGGCAGCCGTTGATGAGCGAAAGCCCTTCTTTCGCCTCCAATGTCAGAGGCTCGATGCCTTTCGCCTTCAAAACGCCCAACACATGCACGGGCTTGCCGTTCTCCCAAACCTCTCCTTCGCCGATAAAGGCCAAAGCCAGGTGGGCCAAGGGCGCCAAATCGCCGCTGGCACCCACGCTCCCCTGCGAGGGAACGACCGGAATGATGTCCTCATTCAAAAACTCGAGAATCTTGTCGACGACGAGCGGACGAATTCCGCTATGGCCACGCGCCAGCGCGTTCGCGCGCAGGCACATGATCGCGCGCGTTTCTTCGATGGTAAACTTTGCCCCCACACCCGCGCAGTGCGAACGAATGAGATTTTTCTGGAGCTGATGAATGTCGCGATCGGAGATACGCACGCTGCTCAAGGCGCCGAAGCCGGTGTTCACGCCGTAAATCACCTTGCCGGATTTCAGCGCGCTCTCGATGTACGCGCGCGACTTCGTCATCACGGCACGCGCGCCGTCGCTCAAGCCCACCTTCTCGCGACCGTGCGCGACTTTCCAAATCAAATCGAGGTCGACGTTATCACCCGTGAGCTGAATCATGAGAGGCCTTTCAGGGTCGCGATCGCTTTACGATAGTCATTTTTGAAAACGAAGTTTCCGGCGACGAAAGTATCGGCGCCCGCCTGCCGGCATTGTTTGCCTGTGGTCTCGTTGATTCCACCGTCGACCTCGAGATAGGCCTTCGAGCCGAGCCGGTCGAATTCGCGGCGCACGATTTTGATCTTTTCGATTTGGTCGGCCATGAAGGACTGCCCGCTAAACCCCGGCTCGACGGTCATCACCAGAAACAGATCGATCTCACCCAAATAAGGCAAGACCTTATCGACCGAGGTCGAAGGCCGGCACGTGAGCCCCGCCTGCACGCCTTTGGAGCGCATATGCCGGAGCAAGTTCACCGGATTCGGCGCGACTTCAATGTGAATCGTAAGCAAGTCGCTTCCGGCCGCAATGAAATCGTCGACGTACTTTTCAGGATTTTCGATCATCAGGTGAACGTCGAAAAATTTATCGGTGGTTTTGCGCAGCGATTTCACGACCGGAGGGCCAATCGTCAAATTCGGAACGAAATGCCCGTCCATCACGTCGACGTGGATCCAGTCGGCGCCCGCCTCCACCACGGCTTTGATTTCGGTTTCGAGCCGAGCGAAGTCGGCAGATAAAATACTCGGAGATACGATGATGTCTCTAGCCAAAACTCTCCCCCGTAGATAGCGGATAACCCTTCAGGTATTCGCTCACGGGCATGCGCGCCCTCGACTCGGGCTGCACTTCAGAGACCTCAAGCCGGCCGCTCCCGCACGCAACGACGAAAGAGCCAGGTGTCACCTGCACGACCGATCCGGCGGCACCGCTGCCATCGAGCACGCGTGTCTTCCAGATCTTCAGCGTCTTCCCGCCGCGAATCGTCCAGCTCCCGGGCCACATCCACAGGCCGCGTATGCGCTGGTTGATCTCACGCGCCGGCATTCGCCAGTCGATCAGACCTTCTTCTTTCGTCACCTTCTGGGCCACGGTCACCTGCGACTCATCCTGCGCGACAGGTTCGCGCAGGCCTCTCAGGTACTCGAGGTATTCCACCTCTAAGAGCTCCGGGGCCCGGGTTTTCAGTACCCCATAGAGATCTAATGAAGTGGTCTCATCATCAATCAAAATCTCGCGTTTTCCGAGTAAAGGGCCAGCATCGAGCTTGGGCACGATGACCTGCAGCGCGACCCCAGTCACCTTGTCGCCGGCCATGATCGAGCGCTGGATAGGCGCCGCCCCTCGCCATCGCGGGAGAAGGCTTGCGTGCACGTTCACGGCGGGCCTTTTGAAGAGCGCGAGAAAATCGCGCGAGAGAATCTGCCCGTAGGCCACCACAACGGCGGAGTCGGCCCGCACGCCGCGAATCCACTCCAAAACTTCAGGGGCCCGCGCCGACTCAGGAGTCAGCACCGGCAAGCCGCGCTCGACTGCCAATTGCTTTACGGGGCTGCTCTGAAGCTTCATGGAACGGCCGGCGGGTTTATCGGGTTGGGAGATGACCCCAGCCACTTCAAACGCGGGAACGTCCAATAGACGCTCTAAACAAGGAAC
>DASUEL010000415.1:0-2356 GCA_036275095.1 Bdellovibrionales bacterium | reverse complement strand
CCTGTATCAATCTGAGAATGAGACGCTGGAAACGCTTTACGGGGCAAACCAGCTCGAGCGGCTGTCGAAGTCCGAAAAACCGTTCAAGGCGTTGATAGCGCCAGTTTGCAATTCAGAAGGCTCAAGCGGGGCTCCTCCATCAGTTACGTCTCAACTTCGGCCGTATTGAGACTCACCTTGGGTGCCGATAAGCAGGTGAGGGGATGAACGGCATGCATTTCTTGCTTCCACTGGCGCTCGTGCTCGGAGCATGGCTTTTTGCGCTGATTTCCGGAGTGAAGAATATCGAATTGAACGCGGTCCTCATCGGTTGCGTGTTCGCATACGCAACCGTCTCGCTGGGCCGTCTCACGGGCTTTCTCCCGGGTCGAGAAGTTCACTTGCTTTTCATTCCGGTGCTCGTCGGGCTCGGGGCGACCATCGTCTCTCCATTCATGCGGCACATGCCGACCTGGCTGACGGCCTCGAGCGCCCGCGTTCCGATTACTTTCGAGCTTTCGGCTAAGCCTGAAAGCTATCAGATCGGCAAACAGGCACCGGCGGCGCTCTTGAGCTCCGGCGATGCGGGCGCGAACAGCGGCGTGGCCGTGCCCGCATATGCTCCCGGATCAGAAGACGAGTTAAAGACGATTCAGCGAATGAACTATCAGGTCCAAGAGGTCGCGAATTTCAGAAAGCCGGGTAACTTCAAAATGCCGTCTCCTGAAGAGATGAAGCGGATCCAGCGCGACGGAAGAGATCTCCTCGAAGGCAAAGGGACTCCGGGCAATTGATCAATTGAGCGGAAGATGCGCGAGAGGATCGATCGGCAAGCGATTGCGGCGGACCTCGAAGTGCAGATGCGGGCCCGTCGCATTACCGGTGCGACCGACGTGACCGATGAGCTGACCTCGTTCGACCCACTGACCCTGCCGCACGAAGAGCTTGTTGCAGTGAGAATAAAACGTCGCGAGATTGCCCGATTCCAAAATGATGAATTTGCCGTAACCGCGAAACCCGCGCCCGGCATAGATCACACGGCCGCTGTGCGCCGCATAGATACGCGTGCCTTTCGGAGCGGCGATGTCGATGCCCCAGTGGTCGCCGTTTACGAAGTACTGGCTTACGCGGCCCGACTTCACGGGCCATGTCAGCTTATCGAGCTCTTCGAAATGCGCCGTACCGCGCTTGATGGGCGCTGACTCAACCGGCGATTGAAGACCTTCCGAAAAGCCCGAGCGAAACGGCGTCTGGCATGAGACCGCTAATATCGCGCTGAGCAGGATCGCCGCCGTTTTCAATTCGTCACCCCTTAGAGACCGGAAACTGGAGACCTTCCCAATTCTTCAATT
This sequence comes from Bdellovibrionales bacterium, assembly GCA_036275095.1. Taxonomy (GTDB): domain Bacteria; phylum Bdellovibrionota; class Bdellovibrionia; order Bdellovibrionales; family DASUEL01; genus DASUEL01. Next base: position 1,025 of record DASUEL010000415.1, on the reverse strand, counting down.
CGGTACGTAAGTCGTAGTCGGTGGTGTCGGTCTTGAGCGGAACGAGCGAGATGAAGCCCTGATCGACGTGAACGCAGTCGCTATCAGGGATTTGATCGAAGCCGGTGTATGGTCCGCCAACCCAATAGTACTTTTTCCCTCGAGGATCAACCCCTTCGGTGACGACGTCGGCATAGACCCGCCGGCCTTGACGGCTGACGCGAACACCTTTGATATCGCGGGCCGGGACGTTAGGAATATTTACATTCAAGACGTGCGAGGCGGGGAACTTGCGGGCGGCGAACCACGGAACGAGCGCTTTCCCAAACTCGACCGCGGTCTCCCAGTATGCCGGCGCATGAGCCTCTTTGAGATTGATGGCGAGACTCATCGCGATCGACGGAATTCCGAACAGAGCGGCCTCGCGCGCGGCCGCGACGGTGCCGGAATAAAAAATGTCGTGTCCGAGATTGGCGCCGCGGTTGACCCCGGACACAACCAAGTCCGGCTTATTGTTTTTGAGTAAAAAGCGGGTCGCGAAGTAAACGCAGTCGGCGGGCGAACCCGTCACGGCGTAGATCTGCTTTTCGACTTCAAAAACACGCAGAGGTTTGTGCAGAGTCAAGCTGTGGCTCGTCGTGGAGCGCTCGCGGTGCGGACAAACTACAGTCACGTCAAGGCCGATGTCGCGCAAGCCGTGAGCAAGCTTGAGAATGCCCTGCGACTCGATGCCGTCATCATTTGAAATGAGAATTCTCATGCTCAAAGCTTACCACGCACGGGAGTTTAGGCCGAGCGAAACCCCAATTAGCCCACCCCTCCGTCAAGGAGGACCTGCGCTTTGGTCGGGTTCTATTTGTAGATTGGGAAGCTCCGGCACATCTCCTGAACTTGCGCCCGTACCCGTTTGATCGTGGCGTCTTCGGGACTGTTCAGGACCTCCGCGATCCAGCCGCCGATGATTTTCATTTCTGATTCTTTCATTCCGCGGGTGGTAAGCGCCGGCGTGCCGATGCGCACGCCGCTCGTGACGAACGGGCTGCGCG
>DASUEL010000414.1:0-17414 GCA_036275095.1 Bdellovibrionales bacterium | reverse complement strand
GCCACGAAGCTCGACAAGGTCAAACTCTCGATCGCGGGCGCAAGCTCGCTGGCGATGGCCGCCTGGACGTACAAAAATCATCGCGACAAAAACCGTGTCAGCGGCGCTATCGATACGCTCGACGGCCAAATTGACGAGCTCGAGAACGCGTACCGCACGGCTCTGATCTTCGCGCTCACTCAGAAAAAACCGTAAACATCCGTTCATGCGGCTCATCTGGCTGTTCGTCCTCACGCTTAGCCTCGTCCAAGCTCCGGCTTCATTCGCCGGAGCTTCGTGCTTTCAAGCGTCGGCGATTTCACCGAAGGTGTTCCGCGCGCGCGCCGAAGCCGAACTCGACCACCTGTTTTCGCAAATTTCCCGCAAAGCCTCGAACAAAATATTGAACGAGATCGAAAAGAAAATCGGAAAAGGAAAGTTTTCGGAGCTCGACCTCGCCAAACAAACCCGGCGTTTTCAGGATGCGCTCGAAGGACCACGTTACAGGCGGATCTTCACGCGCCTCTCGCGCTCGGCGCACGACCAAAAGCTCGAGCTCACCTCGCAGTTCTATCACGAATTGGAAGCTCTCGTGGCCCGTGAAGGCGTTCGGGTGCATGACTCCACGCTCATTCGCGCGCGCCTTGGGCTCATTGCCAATGAGGCTCCGATCGCGGCACTCAAAACTCTCGCGGTTTACGGAGCTCTAAATGCCGCCTCCTACAACGCGACCGGCTCCCTATTTTATTCGCCCATCTATATGCCGATGATTTCACATCTGCATGGCGGCCGGTTCAGCCATTGGCGCGCGACCGCCGAGTTCTATCAGCGCATTTTGCGCTCGCTCATTACCGGGTACTTTGCCATCAGCCTGGGCTACGAGTTCGCGACGGGCAACACCGGGCAAGTGAAAGAGCTCCTCGACATCATGAACGGCGCCGTCCGCAATGGCCTGCAGACCGAAGTATCGATCGCTGAGTCGCAGCGTCCAGGGAAAGCCCTCGAAGACGTACGTCAGGTCATAGACGAAGCGAACCGAATTGCCGATTTGTTGGATGCTCAGGCGGCACGCCAGAACGGGCGCCAGCCTAATCCCTGAGGCACAACAAGCTGAGAAACAAGCGGTTATCGAAAAGCAGCCAGGAGCTTCGGCCGCAGCAGCGCCGTGACGTGTTCGATCGTGACGTCCCGGCGTGCCAGCTCCTGCAGGCTGATCATGGTCTGCGCATCAAAGCCGCAAGGATTGATGCCCTGAAACGCGCGCGGGTCATTCAACACGTTCAAGGCGAGGCCGTGATACGTGACCCATTTTTTGATGCCCACGCCGATCGAGGCAAGCTTGCGCTCGCCGACCCAGACCCCGGTCGCGCCGTCTTCACGGCGGCCTTCAAGACCGAACTCGCGTAACACCTCAATGACGAGATTTTCGAGCGCGCGCAAGTAGCCGTGAAGATCGCGGCCGCGGGAGCTCAAATCCAAAATCGGATACACCACGAGTTGATTGGGCCCATGATAGGTCGCGCGTCCCCCGCGCTGGATTTCGTACGTCTGACCCTTCCAACCGAACACGTCTTCCGGTTTGGTGGAGCGGCCGAGTGTCACGACCGGCGGATGCCGGCAAATCACGATCGTTTCATTCGCCGGATCAGCCTGAACCGCGTCGACCAAGGCGAGCTGCCGGTCGAGGGCCTCTTTGTAATCGATCAGTCCCCAGTCATCGATTCGCAAATCGCGGCCTTCGAGAGGGAGAGCCGGAGTCAAACTGGAGGGGACCAACAAATCCATCATACGATTTAAGCGTTCGCGCGAAGCCCGCTCTCCTTACGTTCGCCGAGCGGGCGCTGAATGATGTGAATCGCATGGCCGAGCGCGGCCTCCGCGGCTTCCATCATGGTTTCGCCCAAAGTCGGATGCGGATGGATCGTGAGCGCGATGTCTTCAAGACGCGCGCCCATCTCGATGGCCAGCGCGGCTTCCGAAATCATATTGCTCGCCTCAGGGCCGACGATCGTGACGCCGAGTACGACGTTCGTTTTGCCGTCGGCGATGATCTTCACGAACCCTTCGGTTGCCATCACGGAGACGGCGCGCCCGTTGGCCGCAAACGGAAACTTTCCGACTTTCAAGTCGGCGTGCCCCGAAGCGCGAGCTTCGGCTTCGGTCATGCCCACCGACGCGATTTCAGGGTCGGTGAAAATGACGGCCGGAACGGTTTTCACGTCATACGCGCGATTTTTGCCGCCGATGACCTCGGCGACGAGCACGCCCTCGTGGCTCGCCTTATGCGCGAGCATGGGCTGGCCGGCAATGTCGCCGATCGCGTAAATATTCGGAATGTTCGTGCGGCGCTGCGAGTTCACCTCGATGAAGCCGCGATCCGAAATCTTGAGACCGATGGCTTTCAGGTTCAGCTGATCGCTGTTGGGCTTGCGGCCCACGGTCACGAGCACGCGATCGGCCTCGATCACCTGCTCTTTGCCTTTAATGTCGACGGCCACTTCGACGCCATTTTTGGTTTTCTTGCAGCCTTTCGCTTTCGCTTCGGTGAAAACCTCGACGCCGGCTTTTTTGAGCTTGCGCGCGATGACCTGAACGGCGTCCTTGTCGACGATGCCGCTCAAGAGCTCGCCGGTGGCCTCGATCACGGTCACCTGGGTGCCGAGGTGCGCGAGGTAACCGCCAATCTCAAGGCCGATGTAGCCGCCCCCGATGACGACGACCTTCTTCGGGAGCTTGTCCATGGCGAGCGCGCCGGTCGAGGACATGATGAGTTTTTCGTCGAACTCGAACCCCGGAATTTGAATGGGGCGCGAGCCCGTCGCGATCACGAAGTTCTTGGCGCGAATCGACTGTGTTCCCTCTTTCCCGGTGACTTTGATTTCTTCTTTCGAAACGAAGTTCGCCTCGCCGCGGACGATCGTGACTTTGTTGCCTTTGAGAAGCTGCTCGACCCCGCCCGCCATGCGGTCGCAGACCGACTGCTTCCAATCGACCATCTTTTTCATGTCGATGTCGATCTTGCCGATGTTCACGCCCATTTCGGGGGCATCATGCTGCGCGCGATGGACGAAGTGCGCGGCGGTAATCATGGCCTTCGAGGGAATGCAGCCGACGTTCAAGCAAACGCCGCCCAGATACTCACGCTCGATGATGACGGTTTTCAATCCCAGCTGGCCCGCGCGAATTGCGGCGACATAACCGCCGGGACCCGCGCCGATAACACATACGTCATATGACATTTCAAATGCTCCCTTACGTTAAATCCATCATCAACATGCCGGGGTTCTCGAGCCGCGCAATGACCGCGGTCAAGAAACGGGCTGCGACCGCGCCGTCGATCAAGCGGTGATCGGCCGTGCAGGTGACGTTCATGACGTTCGCCGCCACCAGCTCGCCGTTTTTGAAGACCGGGCGCTCGGAGATTTTGTACATGCCGAAGATCATGACCTCGGGATGATTGATGATCGGCGTGGCGTAGGTGCCGCCGACGCTTCCGATGTTCGTGATCGTCATCGTCGCGCCTTTCAGATCGTCAGGCGCGAGTTTGCCCGCGCGGGCCTTTTCAGACAGCTCGACGATTTCGCGGCTGATTTGCGCGATCGACTTGCGGTCGGCGTTTTTGATCACCGGCACCACCAGGCCTTGCGGCGTATCGGCGGCGAAACCGATGTTGAAGTACTGCTTGTAGACGATTTCTTGAGCGGCGTCGTCGATGGACGCGTTCACCATCGGGAACTCACGCGCAGTCGCGATGAGGGCCTTCATGACGAACGGCAGGTACGTGACCTTGATGCCTTGGGCCGCCATCTTCTCTTTGACCGACGTGCGAACTTTCACGAGCTCGGTGACCTCGGCTTCATCCATCAGCGTGAAATGCGGAATGATTTGCTTGGAGAGCTGCATCTTCTCGGCGACTTTTTTGCGAATGCCGCGCATTGGGACGCGCTCTTCGACGGCGCCCGTGGGGCCCGTGTAGCCCATGACCGGGGCCTGGCGCGGAACGTAGTCCATACCTCCGCCCGCGGAAGCCGCCGAGCCGCCGCCAGCGCCCATCACGTCTTCACGGGTCACGCGGCCGGCAAGGCCCGAGCCTTTCAGATTGTTGATGTCGACGTTCATCTCACGCGCAAGACGGCGCGTGCTGGGTGTCGCGAGGACTTTAGATGAGGCGGCCGGCGGATAAACGTCGCCGGCGGAGGCGCCGGCAAAGCGGGCCGCTTCAGTTTGAGGACGCGTCTGACCATTGGTGCCGCTCGCACCCGCGTAAGCTTGCGGAGCGGGAGCTTGCGAAGCGGGCTTCGCGGCCTGCGGGGCCGGCGCGGGTTTGGCTGTCTGCGGGGCCGGAGCCGGCTTCTCGGGAGCGGCGCCAGCACCCGACGCTTCGAGTGTCAGCAGCACGCCGCCGACTTGGATGTTCTTTCCTTCTTCGGCTTTGAGAGCCACGACTTTTCCGTTTTGCGGGCTCGGGATCTCGACGGTCGCCTTGTCGGTCATGACTTCGGCGATCGGCTGATCGACTTTCACGGTGTCGCCCGGCTTGACGAGCCATTTCACCAATTCGCCTTCGGTCACGCCCTCGCCGATTTCGGGAAGCTTGATGTCCATCGCGTCTTTCCTCCGTTAGATTGAGACGACCTGTACGGTCTCTCGTCCTGCTTGTTCGTTATTGCCGTTTCGATTTTCGGTTACTTCATTTGCCAGGTGGCGGTTGCGCTCGATCACGCCCTTCATGAAAAATTCGCCGGCGCGGTAGGAGCTGCGCACGAGCGGGCCGCTCGCCGAGTACAAGAAGCCCATGGCATCGGCCTGCTCTTTCCAATACTGGAACTTCTCGGGTGTGACGAACTCGACGACTTTCAGGTGCCGAGGGGTCGGCTGAAGGTACTGTCCGAACGTGATGACGTCGCAGCCGACGGCGCGAATGTCTTTCATCGTTTGCATGACTTCTTCGTCGGTCTCACCGAGGCCGAGCATCAGCGAGGTCTTCGTGTAAATCGTCGGATCCATCTCTTTGATCATCTTCAAAACCGAAAGCGACTGCTGGTAGTTCGCGCGCGGGTCGCGCACTTTCTTTTGCAAACGCTCGGGCACTTCGACGTTGTGGGCGTAAACATCGGGCTTCGCCTTCACGAGGCGCTCGATGAATGCGCGATTGCCTTTGAAGTCGGGTGTGAGAATCTCGATGATCATTTTCGAATTCTGCGACTTGATGGTCTCGATCGTTTTTGCGAAATGCCCCGAGCCTTCGTCAGGCAAATCATCGCGGTCGACGCTCGTGATGACGACGTAGTCGAGCTTCATCTGAGCAATGGCGTAGCCGACTTTGAACGGCTCCTCGTTGTCGATCTTGCCTTTCGGGTTGCCGGTCTTCACCGCGCAAAAGCGGCAGCCGCGCGTGCACACTTCGCCCATGAGCATGAACGTGGCCGTTCCGCCGCCCCAGCACTCCGACATGTTCGGGCAGCGGGCTTCCTGACACACGGTCGCAAGATTGAGCGACTTGAGCATGTCTTTGATTTCGAGATATTTCTCGCCCGCGGGCGGACGGATTTTCAGCCAAGAGGGCTTCGGCGATACGGACATATAAATAGACTCCCTGGTACCCCCTCCTTCTAATGAATGTGGGCCGAATAGTCCACCTGAAACAGGAACTTAGGCACGCTGATCACGGCGATTCAACCCTCGAAACGCATTGTTTGGATTTGAGGGATTCCGGGTCCAATTTGGGTTTGGAATTCCTTCGCGATCGGGCCCGTCGCTCGAGACCTGGGCGGGCCGGGCGGGCAAAGCTCGAAACGAACCGCGGCCATTGCAACATCGCGCGGGCGAGTGCTAAACAGCCGTTGTGAAGTTCGAATCGCCGCTCAAATCAGGTATTTTTCTCAAGCGTTACAAACGTTTTTTCGCCGATTTCATCTTTGAGGACGCGACTCTGACCGCGCACATCGCGAACTCCGGCAGCATGAAGGGCTGCAGCGAGCCGAACAGCGAGTGCCGCTTTCTCCACTTTACAGGAGAGACCACTCGCAAGATTCCCTACTCGCTCGAGATGATCCGCACACCCACGAGCTGGGTAGGCGTGAACACGGCGCGGCCCAATCAGCTGATCTGGGAAGCCTGGCAAGCAAATGCGATCTCACACTGGAAGGCGTACGACCGCGCTCAAAAAGAAGTGAAGATCAACGAGGCCTCGCGCATTGATTTCGTGCTTTGGAGCTCGAATTCGCTGAAGACCGAGCGCTTGCAGAAATACGACTTCAATAGGTGCCCGCCCCGCCTGCATCTCGTCGAAGTGAAAAACGTCAGCATGGCCGCGGGATCGACCGCCGTATTTCCCGACGCGGTCACGGAGCGTGGCCAAAAACATCTGCGCGACCTCATGAAGGCGATCGATCAGGGGCACACCGCCGAGATCGTGTATGTGATTCAACGCGAGGATTGCACGGGGTTCGCGCCCGCCGACGACATTGATCCCGAATACGGGAAGCTCTTGCGAAAAGCCGAGCGCCACGGCGTTCGCGTGACGCCGTATCGCTGCCGTTTGTCTGAAACCGGAATCGATTTAATCGCGGAGCCGCTCGAGCTCAAGCTCTGAGCGGCCGGCAAGCTCAGCTGGCGATCGAATTCGTATTTTGTTGCGCTGGTGCCGGCGGAGGCACGAGCGGCCGGCGCAAGAGCAGCGCGGCCTGCACCAATTGAAATCCCGTGGTCAGGAGCGCCGCCGAAAGAAGCAGATTCGGCCCGCCGGGTAGCTGCATGACCATGTTGAAAAAGGACGAGCCGAGGGCCATACCCGCGACCAAAAACAAGAGGAGCGCGGGCCAAACGCTCTTGCTCGACCATAGAAGCAGCGCCGGCACGATGATGAACGAAGCGTCGACGAGCACCCACGAGCCCTGAAGATCGTAACTGAGAGCCGCCTGAACAGCGGCCGCCAAGATGGCGGCCAAAGAGCCGTTGCGAATCGAACGATGCGCGTCGTTTTGAGTGCCCGCAATGAGAAGCCAGTCGGATGCTTTCATTTTAACACTCCTGAGCCGTAGAGACGCAGGCGCCGCCCGCGCACGCGGTTGCCAACAGAAGTGTCGCCAACAAAGAAAAATAGGACTTCATTCGGGCCTCCGTTTTTTAGACCACGTTCGTTAGTGCAGAGGCGGTGCCACGCGGAGAGCGGCGGGATTCGAAGCGGCGCCGTCTCAATCAACGGGATTTATGCGCGCAAGTGTTTCAGCGTGAGACACTGCGCCCGCAACCCCGTGGTACCAGTCGCGTTTGGCCGGCGTGCTCACGGGGTTGCCACCTGTTGTGTCACTAGAGTTGCATTTTGATCACACTGAGACGGCGTGTCTGGGGCGGAAAATAAAAAAACCCGGGGCTGGCCCGGGTTTTCGTCGCGATCATGCTGACAGTAAAGTCTTACTGAACGCCTTTGTCTTTCAGGACGCGATCGATGATCTTTTCGAACTCTTCCTTCGGGTACGCCCCACGGAGTGAAACGCCTGCAACGAGAAAGCCCGGAGTGCCCGAGAAGCCGAATTTCTTCGCCTCAGCCATGTCGGCTTCGATGCGCTTTTTGACTTCGTCAGACTCCATGTCTTGCTTCATCTTCGCGAGATCGGCGCCGGCTTTTTTGGCCGCGGCATCGAGGAACTTCTCGCCCTGATCTTTCAGCTTCTCTTGGTTCGTGAAAACCTCGTCGTGAAACTTGTATGCCTTCTCGGGATCTTGAAGCGCGATGGCTTCGAAGCGCTTCGCCGCGGGCTCGGCCAGCGGATGGAAGTCGAGCGGAAGATGCTTATAGACGAAGCGGATCTTGCCTTTGTACTTGCTCATCACTTCTTCGACCGTGCGGAAGCCACGCGAGCAGAAGGGGCATTGGAAGTCGGAGTACTCGACGAGTACGATCGGCGCGTCCTTTGGGCCGCGGGTCGCGCGGTTGTCGGGGATCTCAGCGACCTTGGGATTCTTGAACTCCTCTTCACGGCGTGTTTCTTCTTCTTTCATCTCGCGATCGCGCGCCGTTTGCTGGGCGTTGCGGGCCGCGTTTTGAAGCGCTTCCATCACTTTATCCGGGTGCTTTTCGATGACGTTCGTCAGGATGTCAGGGTTGCTCTCGAGCGTTTTCTTGAGCTGCGAGGCCGAGGGCGAGCACGCCACGGCGAACGCGAGCGCAAACATCAGGGCGACTGAGGCCTTAAGGGCTTTCACGTAGGTTCCTCCGGTTGGTTTTGTCGTGTTTTGACTTATTAAGTATAGAGAAAGGCAGAGGAAAGCCAAATCAAAAAAGACGCGCGGGAACCGTTAACGGGGGATGTTAAGACTTCAGGCTGACTCCGCGCCCGCCACCTTCAGCACTTTGAGCTGAGGCGTTTGCCCGGCACCGAGAGAAAAAACATTTCCCGGCGTGGCATGCAGACGAAAGACGGTGGCCACATAATAATGGCTCGCCCCTTGTCCTGCGTGACGTGACGTGACATTGCCAACCTTCTTCTCATTGAAGTAAAGCTCGCTGCCTTTTTCGAGCTCGCGCGCTTGGCCCTCGAGCAGAACGAGACGTTTGGCCACGTTTCCGTACGTGAAAATGCGCTCGATCACTTCCTGGCCCGGGTAGCAGCCCTTGTTGCGGTGAACGTAGTCGAGAAGTCCCGCCTCGAGAATGATGTTGTTCTCGCCAACGTCCACTTGATCGCGCGGAAACAAATGCTCGGCTCGCAAGGCGTAGTACTCTGGCTCGGACAAAAACGGAATCGCGCTCAGCTTTGCTTCGTGCGCGCCTGGCACGAGCCAGCCCGCGCCATCCCAAGGCTCACCCGGCAAGATTCCGCTCACCACGGAGCGCGGCCACTCGCCCGCTGACGGCTCGGCGCCGAGCTCCCGCTCGAGCCGCTCGCGCGCCTGCTGGCCGCGGACCTCGATGAAATCAACTCGCTCCGTCTGCACTTCGATTTTTTCTCCGAAGTGGAGCTTGTCGATGTGCGAAACGATGATGGCTTGCGACTGGGGCTCGGGCAACAACGTGATTCGGTCGTTTTGGATCCACGCCAGAAACAACCCGACCACCGTGCCGTTTCCGTTGAGAAACGCCGACGGCGCCACGGTACCGGGGCTAAAGGATTTGAAGTTTTGCGTGCTCAGCCTCTGCAGAAAGTCGATCCGGTCCTCACCGGTCAGGTGAATCGCGGGCCACGCTTTTCGTTTGAATGCCCACACCGGCTTCACGCTTATCTCCTCTATAAAAGAGCTGGGAACCCTTCAAAACCTGCCCGAAGCCACCCCAAACTTCAAGTCTTTTCAAGGAGTTGGCAAACATGCCCGCGCTTGGCAAGGGGCTTGCTCTATTAGGTGGTTGGGAGAGCCAAGCTGGTCTTAATCGCACTCACTCTCCCAGGAGTGACCAAACATGACTCATTTCGGAAAAAACTTCGTGTTTGCGGCCTTATCGCTGCTGTTTACCGCATCTCCGAGCGTCGCATCTTTAGACACGAACGTGTTCGATCTTGAGACGAAGCATTATAAGAACATCGAGAAACGCGCCCAAGAAAAAATGGCGCCGTGTGAAAAGCTCGATCTCGATCAAGACCTCGAATATCGCGACTGTCTGATCGACGCCGCGATGTTTGCGCTCTCGGCTCGTGACAGCAAGAATGACGGCGTCAGCCGCGTCTTCGACAACGTCTTCAGCAAGATCGACGAGTCTTTGAAGCCGGGCGCCGCTCTGATCATCGCGCAAAAGGCCGTTGAAGGCTTCAAGAGTTCCACGAATGTCGCCGATCGCGCCACGTATTACGAAGTTCTCAAGAATCTGATGGGCCTTCTGCCGACTGAAAAAGATGATTTCCGTGCCACGTTTCAGTTCATCAAGGACAACGACTTCGAAATCCCCGACGACGTGAAGAACGAGCGCATGAAACGTCTCGCGGTGAAAACCGCGGATCTAGGCGAGCTGGCCGAAGTGGTGTTGAGCACCAAGCTCTCGAAGAGCACCACCGCCGAAGTGACAGACTGACCTCAATCACGGGGCTCAACTGACACCGTTCGAGCCCCAACTCCGTTTTAAGCCGAAGTCCAGATGGCCCGCGACTTGCTCTGCACGTGCGAGTGGGGTCTATCTCGGCGTTCGTTCTTCTCATGATTTTCACCTTTGGGCTTTCCGCGCAGAGCCCGCAAGCCGAGCTCTGCTATCGTACGATCGTGGCGGGTCACCGCCGGGAGTGCAAACAGGTTCCTTACCAAGAGTGCGCGGGCGAGGCGGTGGAATACGCGCGTTCGCCAAAAGCCGTGAAACCCAAGAGCGGCCAAGCTTTGGCGCCCTCACGTAAACCCGCCTGCATTCAAAAAACCCGCACCGAATGCAAAGACCTCCCGTACTATCGGGAAGAGCCCTACCCCTGTAAATCCAGGTCCGACTGACCCCCTGGATTATGTTCCATTGGATTGGATTTTACGGCCACGCCTCGCGCGCAATTGTGCAAGGCTTTCGGCTGGCTCGCGCGGTCTTGACTTCATTCACCGATGGCTTCATAAACGCATGAAACTCTTAAAAAAATCCTCAACTCTTCCGATAAAAAGGGGCCTGTTTTGAGAACGTCGATTGAAACTTCAAAGGGATCGAAGAAAGCACCACGTCCAATCAGCAAAGGAACACGGCCCATGTCCAAACCACCTGGAAGTCAGAAACCGGCCCGCGCTTCAGGAAAAGACCTCGACATCACGACTCTGAACGCGATCGCACGCCGCGCGCTCTACCTGGCTACACAAATGATCCATCGCGCGAACTCGCGCGACGACAAAGAAAAAGGCGACCCGAAAGTCGGCGGCCACCAATCGGCCTCGGCGAGCTCGCTGCACATTTTGGGCGCGCTCCATCTCGTCGTGCAAACGGGCTTCGACCATCTCGCGGTGAAGCCCCACGCGTCGCCCACGAACCACGCTTACAACTACCTTCTAAATCTGTTTTTGCACGAAGATCTCTCGCGCTTCTCGCTCGAAGACATGAACACCGCGATGGACGGTCTTCGCAAGTACTCAAATGACGGCCGGCCGGTGTTTCAATCGTATCACTCGCATTTCGACCCCGATCATCATAACTTCTTCCCGTCGGGAACGGTGGGCATTCCGCCGGTGAACGCCGGCTACCTCGCGCTCGCGTACCGTTACGCCGCCGAGCACGGCTACAAAACGCCCGAGCAAGCGCACTTCTGGTGCCTGATCGGCGACTCCGAGTTCCGTGAAGGCTCGCTCTATGAAGCGCTCCCCGATTTCGCCGAGCGCGAAATCGGTAATCTCACGTGGATCGTCGACTACAATCGCCAGAGCCTCGACGGCCACCGAATCACCAACAAAAAAATCATGGACGGCACCGACGACAAACGTATCGAGCGCACCGCTCGCGCGAACGGCTGGGACGTCATTCAAGTCCGTCACGGCGCCTTTCGCCGCTCGCTCTTCGCGCGGCCCGGCGGCGAGCTGTTTCAGAAGTTTCTCGAAGAGGAGCTCGAAGATTACGAGTTTCAGGCGCTGCTGCTCGTGCACGACATGAAAAAGGCCCGCGAAGAGCTCTACGAAAAACATCCGCACATCAAGAACTTCGTGAAAGCGCTTTCCGATGAAGACTTGCGCCGCTCACTTTCAGATCTCGGCGGCCACGACTTCGAGGCGCTGATCGAAGCGATGCAACAAAGCAAGCAGAACACGCGCCGGCCCACGCTGATCGTCGCCCACACCGTCAAGGGCTGGGGCCTGTCGATCGCGGCGGCGAGCGGCAACCACTCGAGCCTCGTCTCCGACAAAGAAGTCGAGGAGCTTCGTAAACGCGAAGGGATCACCGGCGACACGCTCTACGCGGGCTTCGAGCCGACGAGCCAAGAGGGCAAATATTTGAAGGCCCGCGGCGACGAGCTCTACGGACACATCGTCGAAGAGAACCGCATCAAAAAAGAAAACGAAGAGTTCTTCCGCCGCGAATTCGAGCGGCTGGGCGAGTTCCCGAAAGCGCTCGATATCAATCTGAAGATGGTCAACTATCCCCACACCCAGTGGATGCTCGGCCAGCTCACCGCCAAGCTCATTCGCTTCGCGAACACGCCGTGGGAAGGCGGAAGCGAAAAGTACAAGCCGCTGGCCCCTCACGAGAAGCCGTTCAAGCTCGCGGGTGAGCTGATGGTTTCGATGGCGCCCGACGTGGGCACCAGCACGAACCTCAACCCCGCGATGGACGGCAAAATCTTCGGCGCGCCGGTTGTTGAAGACATCGAGGCCGAGCTGAACGTGAAAGACGACAAGCTCCCCGACCTCGTGCCCGGCGAAGACGTCTCCGACCGCTTCTTGCGCTTCGAGATCGCCGAGGGTAACGTGATGTCGTGCATGGGCTCGTTCGGCCGCTTGCGCGACGTGCTCGGCATCCCGCTGCTTCCGCTCATGACGGTTTACGACTTCTTCGTGAAGCGCGCGCTCGATCAGTTCTTTTACAATCTGTACTGGCGCTCGAGCTTCATCCTCGTGGGCACGCCCGCCGGCGTGACGCTCTCGCCCGAGGGCGCGCAACACGGCTGGAAGTCCGACATTCAGATCCCGAATCAGATTACGTGGGAGCCGTTCTTCGCGACCGAGCTCGATTGGATTCTCACCGATTCCATCCGCCGCCACATGCTGAACGACAACGCCGGCCGCACCGGTGTGTTCATCCGCGGCGTTACCCGCGGCATCGACCAGAAGATGTTCTACGACCGCCTGAAACAACAAGCCCGCTTTAAGCGCGGCTTGAGCGACGGCCAGCTCCTCGCCCACTCGAAGTTCCCGCTGGAAGGAGCTATTGATGAGTCGACGCTCGAAGCCGCTTCTGAGACCGAAGTGATGGAGCAGATTCGGGAGAACGTGCTGAAAGGCGCGTACTACCTGATCGACTATCGCGGCTACGCTGGCTACGAGCCGGGCGACAACGTCGTGAACATCTTGTCGCTGGGCTCGCCCACGACCGAAGCGATCAAAGCGTCAGACGCGCTACTCGAGCGCGGCATCTACGCCAACGTGATCGTCGTCACGAATACCGATCTGCTTCTGGGCAACCTCGCTCACGCCGACAACTATGCGTACCTGCGTGAAGAGCTCGGCATCAACGGCACGCTGCACCTGCAGCCTTTGAGCAACGGCGCCGCCAACGGTGCCGAAGTCAAAACGCTCTCGGGTCGCCGCGTTCCGATCGTGAGCGTGCATGACGGCGAGCCGGGGCTTCTCGACAACGCGGGCTCGATCGTCGGCGTTCGCCAAGAAGTGCTTGCCGTACGCAAGCACTCGAAGTCGGGCCGCCCGGCCGACATCTACCACTTGCACGGCATCGACAGCGAAGCGATCGTCGAAGCCGCCGGCAAAGTGCTGGCCGAGACGGCGCTTGAAGAGGTGCGTGTCAGCGAGCGCGCCCTTTCTGAAGGAACGGGTCACGCGCAAATGAACTGGCGCGAGCTCTGGCCCGAGCGCGCCGATTGAAATTCGATACGATAGAGCCAAAAAAACGGCGGTTTGAAGAAACCGTCGTTTTCGTTCCATTCTTCGGCGGCAAAAAAGAAAACCTGCGCCGCCACTCCGAGTTCGTCTCCGAGCTCGGCTTTCGAAACGTATTATTCGAAAACACGTTTCCGACGCTGAAGACTCAGCATCGTTTATTACGTTCACGTTCGCGCGAATGGGGGCTCAAGCACGCTTGGGCCGATGAAATATTCGATGTGCTCAGTGCGATCGAGGGCAATAAGATCCTTTACGGTTTTTCGGGACCATCTTCAGCCGGCATCGAAGCGGCCGTGCGCCGCCACCCGCTCGACGTTAAGGCCATGGTCTTCGATAGCGGGCCGTTCTTCTATGATCGGTACTGCAACGCGAATCGCCTGCTTTTCGAGCGCAAGATCGAAAACCCTCTAGCGCGTTTCGCGGTTTCGGCTCTTCATGAGGCGCTCTGGAGCCACAACCACCAAAAGACTTTGGCGAACGCTCTTGCCAAATTGCCGAAGGGCTTTCCCGTGCTCTCCATCCGGCCGCTCCAAGACATTTTAGTTCCGCCGTGGGCGATCGACGCCGCCTTTCGCGATCAGACTCATTTGAATCTCGAGATTCTCGATCTGGCGGACGCCCACCACCTCAAAGGCCTGAAGGAGTTCCCCGAGCTCTACAAGCCGCCGGTTCAAAAATTCCTACAGCGTGTCGCCACCGCGCTCTGAGCGCGTGGCACTCTCCTTGCTGACTTCTGCTTCGTAACGATTAATCGCGCTCTCGAGCGAAGCCGCCTGTCCATACGTTGGACAACGCTGTAATTTCGCCACTGGGCCGGCATGGGAGTTTAAAATGAAACGTTTGATGACTGCTCTCGCGATCCTCGCCTTGGGCCTTTCGGCACACGCCGCGCCCAAGAAGAAATCCAAGAAATTCGCCGCCAACACCGCGGTTCAACAAGCGCCCGGCGCTGCGAGCGACGGAGAATCGCTCCTGAAGCTGAACGATGCGGAACCTGCCGAAGCGCGCACGACGAAATTCAATGCGTCCGTCACGTCGTCTTATGGCACGATCGTCGACGACAACAATTACGTCACGGGACAGCGCCTGAACGTCGCCATGCTCAAGCCGTCGCTCGGTATCACGACCGCGAATACGACAGCTTACCGCCTGAGCGTGCCCATGAGCTGGGTCACGGATCAGGCTAAACGTGAGTTTCGGATGATCGGCCGCCCTGAGCTCGCGGCGATGTATCCGCTGGCTAACTCTACGACTTCGAAAATGCACCTCGGCCCAGCCGTTCGCCTCCCGCTCTTCGATTCGTCCACCGGCGGCGCTGAAGTCAACCGCATCTGGCGCGTTGGCGCCGCGTTCACGGCGGATCAAGCTGTCGGTGACGGCCGTTATGCCGTGGTTGGCGGAATCGCAGCGGCCTACGACTCCAAATACACCGCCCCCGAGCAGAGCAGCGGCACCTACCGCTATGAAATCACTTATGAGCGCGCGCCGTTCGTGCAGGGCTCGCTCGGATTGGCCAAAAATTACGATGCGGGTCAGCGGCTCGGCGCCTCTCTGAATGCGCGTTACGGGATCGGCAAATCGAAAATGAAGATCACGCCGGTTGGCGAGTCCAGCGCTTATAACGAAGAGTGGACGTGGGATATGAACCCGCCCGAAATGACGTGGATCGAACTTTTCGGTAACACCGCGATTTCAGCGAATACGTTTCTGACGGGCTCGATTCAGAAGAGCCTGAAAATCGAGACGACGACGCAGAACATGTTCACGGCTTACGATGAGACCATATCGATGTCGAGCCTCGGTATCTCACTGGGCTTGAGCCAGACTTTTTGAGCGGAATATCGCGGCAACTCTGTGTGAGAGAAACGTCCACGCCCGAAACGTGCCGAAATAGGCGCGGTCGGGCGACAGCGCCCAAAACAGATCCTTCATGAGCGGCTGCAGTTGGTTGCCGTCGGGCCGCTCCGTCAGAGCCACGACTTCGTTTTTCTGCCGTGACATGTACTCGAGCACGGGCGAGATCGAGCCGTTGCCTGAATCGAGCGTCACCCAAAATATCGACGTGAACGGATGCTGGAGCCGCTGGTACCAAAGGTAGCGGTGGAACGCGCCCGCGAGGTGCTCGCGCTCTCGCGCATTGCCTTCGACGATGGACTCGTCATTCAACACGCCCAGCGCGGTTCGCCCGTTCATTTTGAATCTGAACTTCTTGATCGTTGCCACACCTTTCAGCCGGTTTTTCTCGCGCAACAAGATGATTTGATCGAGCTTCGCGAGCCGGTCTTTGAATTTGGCGTCGTCGAGCGGCGTTTTGCGCGACAGCATTTGCCGCACGCGGATAAGCTCAAGTGGTTTGATTTTATGCACTGGCGTCAGAGTAGCGATGAGCATGATGACTATGAAGCGTAAGACACAATCTCGAACGGCGTGTTTAGATTCTTTGAATCATCCGCGACAAAGCGCCGACCCACTGGGGCGCGGCATTCAAACACGGCACTAGGCGCAGTTCTTCACCGCCCGCTTGCAAAAACTGTTCGCGCGCCCGTAGCCCGATCTCTTCAAGAGTTTCAAGGCAGTCGGTGGTGAATGACGGGCAAGCGACGACGAGCGTTTTTACGCCTTGCTTGGGAAGCTTCGGCAAAAGCTCGTCGGTGAACGGCTGAATCCATCCCTGTGTGAGCCGCGATTGAAATGCGACCGTGTATTTCTCGTCGGGCCACCCCAGCTTCGCCACGATCTTGCGAGCGGTCTCGTAGCTCTGCGCACGATAGCAATACTTTTCGTTGGCGGGGGTGACCTGCGCGCAACAGTCGCCGCGGGCGAGACAGTGCGCGCCCGACGAATCCATTTTTTTGATTTGTTTTACCGGGAGCCCGTGAAAGCTCATGAGCAGATGATCGGCGCCTTTGAGCTCAGGCTCAATGAGTGACGCGCTCGCCTCGATGAAGTCGGGGTCCCGGTAAAACGGCGCCATGAACTTGACCGGCGTTTTGATGCCCAGATCCTTGAGCTGCAAGTGCACCTCTTTTTCGCCCGAGGCCGTCGAAGACAGCGAGTACTGCGGATAGAGCGGGACGACCAAAATGCGCTCGGGCCCCCAGCTTTTGAGAAGCTGCAGCGCCGAGCGAACCGACGGGTTCTGATAGCGCATGCCGTAGACGACGCGGTACTGGTCTCCAAGCGCGTCGCCGAAGCGCTGGCAGAGATCTTCCATATGAAACTTGAGCGGCGAGCCGCGTTCGGTCCAGATTTTTTGATATGCCTCAGCCGACGCGTGGGAGCGCTTGGGTACGATGAGTACGTTCACGAGAATCCAGCGCAGCGGCCACGGGATATCGATCACGTCCGGGTCCATCAGAAACTCTTTCAGGTACACGCCCACTTTTTCAGGTGTCGGATCGTCAGGTGTTCCAACGTTGAGGAGTAAGATGCCCGTCTTCATTGCCAAACGACCTTTCCTTGCGTGAGTGCGGGCTCCGGCAAGATCCGCGCGGCCAGCTCGCGGGCGCGCTCGAGGATTCGAGACAGCCCGATGTCACCGAGGTAGTTCCCGTTCAGAAAAACATTCGGCGGAAGCTCGAGCCCGTTTTTGAGCGCACGCTCGAGTTCCAGCGTATAGTGCGGGATCGCCTCGGGCCAGGCTTGTACGCGGTGGTCGAGGAGCTTGGCGGGCGAAGAGACCAGTTTGGACCGGTCGGCCAAAACCGTCTCGAGCGTGGCGCGGGTCGAACCGTAGATCCACGTTTCAGACCGCACACTCGTGCGCCCTTCGAAAATATGCGCGTTCAGAAGCGTCCCGAGAGCCTCGACTCCTTCGCCCCGGCAATAGAGCACGCCGAAGCCTTTGAGATCCGACGGGCTCGGCTCGAAAAAGCACGTGATGGTCGTAACCGGGAGCAGGTCAATCGCAGCGAGTGTGTCCGCGGTTTTGGGCG
>DASUEL010000413.1:0-6590 GCA_036275095.1 Bdellovibrionales bacterium | reverse complement strand
GCCGCCGTCATCATTATGCTCACGCAGACTGCGTTCTCGCAGCAGGGCTCGGCGCCCGCCGCCGCCAACCCCGCCAAGACCGAATCTGGAGCCGCGAAGGGCGGAGCAGCGCAAGCCGGTGACGACGAAGAGCCGGTCGCGACCGTAAAATCGGACGGCACCTCAGTTGAATGCAAATCGGGCGGAGACGTGCGCAAACTTGCCGTCGTGCCTAAAGGCAGCGGTTGTGAAGTCGAGTACACGAAAGCCGGCGAGACGAAGTCGATCGGCAGCGCCCAAAACGACAAAGATTTCTGCCCGAACCTCCTCGAGAAAGTCAAAGCCCGTCTCGAAACCTCCGGCTACACCTGCAATTAGAGAAAGGTCCCGGCATACCCAATGAACCTGGTTCCCGTTGAGAAAAAGAGCCTTAATATCTTCGTCACCGGGGCTACCGGCTTCGTTGGGCAGGCGCTCGTCAAGCGGCTCGTTCACGAAGGCCACAAGGTCAAGGCGCTCGTTCGAAGCGACGAGGGCGCGGCGCTCGTAAAAGATCTCGGGGCCGGGCCCGTCTTCGGCTCCCTCGGCAACATTCTTGAATGGGCGCCGCAACTGCAAGGGCAGGATGCAGTCATTCACACGGCGGCGCCCGTCGATTTCGGCCGGCCTCGCCAGGTGTTCTTCAATGAAGTCGTGCAAGCGACGCTCTTGCTGGCGGAAGCGTCGTCGAGCCGCGGGGTGAGGCGATTCATCTATCTGAGCTCGGAGTCGGCCATTTACGATCATAAGCCCCTCGTCGACGTGGACGAGTCCTACCCGTATCCGAACCCGCCGAACTCGTTTTACGGCGAAGCCAAAATGATGGCCGAGCAGGGGCTTCTGAGTACGAAGCTGCCGATGCAAATCATCATCTTGAGGCCGCCGTTCGTTTGGGGGCCGGGGACCCCGGCGTTCAAACAAATCGCGAAAAAGGCCAAGCAAGGCATGTTCGTTTGGATGGATGGCGGGCGTAATTTCTTTGACGTCATTCACGTCGACAATCTAGTACACGCCATCGTGCTCGCACTGACAAAGGGCCGCGACAAACAAATATATTTCGTGACCGACGGCCAGACGTACTCGGCACGAGAGTTTTTCACGCGGCTCTTCAGGGTACTTGGCGTTCCGCAGCCGAAAATTTCAGTGCCGTCGTCGGTGATGTACGCCGTAGCGAGCGGGGCTGAGAGGGCGTGGCGGCTGATTCCCATAGGTAAGCGGCCCGCGTTCTTCCGGATCGAGATCGATTTCGTCTCGCTTCCGCGACGGTTTAAAATCGACAAAGCGCGGGCCGAGCTGGGTTACGCTCCGGTGGTGCGTTTCGAAGAAGGCTTTCACCAGCTCGAAGCGCACGGTCGCGACTCACACTGAATCAGACAGGTTTTTAGAGTAGCGCGGCCGCGCGCAAGCCGGCCCAAGCCGCCAACAGGCCGAGGGCCGGGCTCAAAGCGCCGTAAAGTGCCGCGGCTCCGATTTGTTGCTGTTGGAGCAGCGTGACGGTCTGCAGGGAGTAGCTCGAAAAGGTCGTGAAACCTCCGAGAAATCCGGTGAGCACCGCGAGCTTCACGGCTTGCGACGTGATCAGGGCCCCGCCCGAAATGTAGCCGATCGCAAATGAACCCGTGACGTTTATGACGAACGTGCTCAGCGGGAAGGCCACCGAGCTCAGCGCCAAGTCGAGGCCGTAGCGGCAAAGCACGCCGGCAAACCCGAGTGCGCCGATCATCATCCATTGGGCAAAAGGGGTCATGGCCGTCTCACTGGGGTGCGATGAAATTGTTTTCGTTCAAGACTTTCCAACCGCGCTCGACGAGCTGGCCGTAGCCGTACGCGTTCGAATAGTCGTTGTGCGGGTAGGGGCCGAAAAAGAAGTCGTTACTGCCCGCGCCGCAAAGAGGATCGGCGGAGCCCGGAGGCGTTACCTTCCGCCACATGAACGTGAGCGCGATGTAATCCCGCGGCCCTTGGTAGTAGTCGAGCTCGATCGGAAGCCGCGTCTCGGAGGTCATTTGCACGAGGCTGCTCGAGCAGCCCATGCGCGTCGAGTGATTGCCGTCGTTGTCGACGAGCAGCTCGAACCCGCCACCGGGGGTTCGCTGCGCGTGCAGCCGGCTCCCATCATCGGAGAGAATCGCGAACTGGTAGTAGCCGGGCTCGTCGCCCGTGTGAAGCTTCACGAGACTTCGCAGTTTGAACGCGAAGTACTCCACGAGCGTGTTTCCCTGATCGTCTTTGACGAGGTTGCCGTCGGCGGTCGGGAAGCCGAGATTGAAGCGGCGGGTGCTCCCGAATAGATTGAGGAGATTTACGACCGCATTGAGCTTCGTGCCATCGCTGAAATAGAAGTCGACGGATTTTGTCGCGAGCGCTCGAAACTGCTCCTGCTTTTGCTGATTCAAGTAGTAGATCTCGCCGGTGAGGCCGCCGCGGCAAGCGGTGAGATCGCCCGAGAAGGGGTCGCAGATGACCTGCTGAGTGCGCCACGTGATTTCACGCTCGGCGGTGTTGCCGGCGAGGTCGGTGGCCACGACGCGAAACTTGTGCTCGCCGGTGATCAGATTGCTGAAGGTGAGCGAAGTGACTCCGAGACAAGACTGCTGGCTGACCCGCGGTTGCCCGCTTTCAAAATGGGTTTTGAAACACGTGACCGTACCGAGCTGGCCGGGTGAGAGGTCGTCGACGCTGAAATCCACGCGCGCCGTTTTTTGATCCGTCGAAAGCTGAGGCTGCGAGATCGTAATTTGTGGGGCCGTACGATCGGCCGTGAAGACGGACTCGACCGCGCGCAGGTTGCCCGCGCCGTCTGACGCCACGACTCTGGCTCGATAGCGGGTGAGGTCGTTCAACACGCACCCGGCTCCGAACGCGTGAAAGGCGGCCGTCGTCGTCGCTTCACTGCAGGCGACGGCGCCGGATTCAGTGAGAATCGACGCCCGGTATTGCGTGGCGCCGTTCGAAGCCGTCCAGTGCACGGTCGGTGAGACCCCGCCCAGCCACGAGTCGACGCGCTGGTCGGCGGGTGGAGCATCGACGCCGATGATTGAAAACTCTCCGGTCGGAATGTTGTCGATCGTCCACCCGTAGGTGGCGACCGCTGACACGTGCCCGACGCGGTCCGTGGCCCAGACCGACAAGAGGTATTGGCCTTCAACGAGGTTCGGGACGAAAAAGGGCGACGTGCAGGTGTCGAGCAGCAGGGGCCCCAGCGTGCAGGAGACTTTCGCGATACCGCTGCCGCCGCGGTCGTCGGCGGTGAACTGCAGAGTCGCGGCCGATTGATTGCTGAGTCTCGGCGGGCCCGAGACGATGGTGGCGTCGGGCGGAATCGTGTCGATGAACCACTGTGCGCTGACCGGCTCCGAGCGATTGCCCGCCCGGTCGACGGCGCGCACGAGCAAGTTGTGGTTTCCTTCGGCGAGCGATGAGTACGCCACTTCGGGCGCGCAAGGAAAGAACGACCCAAACCGGAGCTGGCACTCGAAGTAGTCGAGGCCGCTTCCGTCGTCGTGGCCTTGAAACTTGAAACGGGCGACATTAACGGGGTTCAGCGCCGGCGGGCGCTCCACGATCTGCGCGAGCGGGTTGCGGTTGTCATGCACGATCGAGGCCTGCACGCACTCGGTCTCGAAACCGTTGCGCGAGCGAAACTTCGCATAGACCTCGTTCATTGAGTTTTCAGCGGCGAGCGTCCAAGCGGTCTGGTCGGCTTGCGCCATCCAGTCGGCCGCGGTCGCGCAGTCTTTGTCGTTGGTGAGTTTCATCCACTTGGTGTCGGGGCTCTGCACCGTGACCCGCACTTCGAGATTATTCGTGAATTCGGCGCCGCCATTGATCGTGATCGAAGGCGTGGAGATTCCGTTCACTGTCTCGATGGCTTTGAAGTCGAAGCTCTGCGGCGAGCACGCACAAAGAGACAAGCCGGCCGCTAGGGCCAAAGCGAAACGCATGAGTCCTCCGGGTTCGTCCCGGTCAGTTCCTTTGACCTGCGCGGCGATCCATCGCCTTACTGAACTTTCGGAGGAATTTCGCCTTCACTCCACGGACCAAGGGCCGGGTCGGGCTGCGATTACGTTTTCAAATATTTTTTGCCGAGCCACAGGACGAGGCCGGCCATCAGAAAGATCGGAAGAATGTGGCCAATGAGATTGTGGAGCGAGTTGGCCATGCAAGTGAGCTGCATCACGGCTGCGAGCGGTGCAAACGCGGCCAGCGTGATCATGAGGCTGAGCCATTTCCAGCGAAACGGAGCGGCTTGCCGCACGAGGTAGAATAAGATGGCCATCGGTACGAGGCCGAACAACGAGATGTCGATCGGGCAGCTGTCACGATGACCATAAACCGTAGCTTCGTAGATCGGGTGCCAGAGACCGTAGACGGTCATTCCGATGAACGCCAGGAATGACAAGATGGCGGCGGCCTGCAGCCAGTTTCGCTTTTCGTTGCCCGGAACGCTGAGCACAAGCGCCGCGACGGCCGCGAATATGGGAGTCACGAAAATCAAAAAAGTCTCGGCCAAAAAGCGGGGATGCTCGCGAAGCATATCGATGGCTTCGGGCCGCAGCTGGGCGATGACGAAGAGCTCAAAACCCGAGATCAGTGTCGCGACGGTGCCCCAAATGAGAATGCGTTTCCAAAGCGGAGGAAGCCGTTTAACGGGCTTGAGATCCTTAACCAGGCTGTCAATCAACGCCTCATTCTTCATAAACTTCCTTTTCAGCTCGCTCTTTGAGCATCTTGAAACCCCGATGCACGCGCATCTTCACAGCCGAAGGTGAAAGGCCGAGGCGCCCCGCCACCTCTTCGACCGAATATTCCTCGATCTTCAAAAGCTCGATGGGCTGACGGTAATCTTCGGGCAGTGACTTCAGCAGAGTCCGCAGATCTTGCGCGTCTTGGCGGCTTGTGAGGCCATTCACGTCAGGCTGAGCGGCCGCGTCGACAGTCTCATTATCGAAAATCTCGTTCTGCATATGGCGGTGATGCGAGCGAAGCGAGTCTATGACTTTGTGCCGGATGATCGTGCGCAACCAAGGCAAAAACGGGCGTGACGGATCATACGTGTGGCGAAAGCGGTGAAGCGCGATGAGCGCATCTTGAACCACATCGTCGCTGAGGTCGAGATGCCGGACTTTGCTGCGGCAAAAATTGCGGATATAGGGGACCAAATCGCCGAGGAGCAGATTGTAAGCGGCGGCGTCCCCATCGAGGGATTTCGCCATGAGCTGGCTCCATTTGGCTTCGTTTTCAGCGGGCCCCATCGATTTCATGATAGGACATCCCGGCCGAAATTAAAGTTCCAAGATCCAGCGGCGCAATAGATCTTTCTCCTGGGCGGTCAAAGGGCCAGTTTGCGGCATGCGATCCGATTGCACCGCCAGGTAGAGCGGAGAGGCCTCGGGACGTCCAGGTATGACCAGTCCGCGGTCCACGAGCTGACCGGGATCGTTTATGAAGTCGACGCCGGCGCGGCCCGGGCTATCGGGTCCATGGCAGGCGCTGCATCTGTTCGTGAGAAGCATGACGGCTTGTTGATCGAGTGTGAGCGCGGAGCTCGAAGGGTTGTTCGCGCTTTCGGGGTTCGGGCCGCAAGAAACCAAAATCGACACGAAAATGACCAAACGCAAGTTCACGACCGGCTCCTTTGTCAGAATGTAGTAGAAGAAGAAAATCCCCGGCGGGCAATGGTTGAGGGGACGCGCCCGCCGGGGAGGGGCATTAGAAGTTCTGCTGGAATCCGGTCGGCATCGATGAAGGAATCACGGTGGTGGCAGTGACCGACGTGTCGCCAAGTACCGCGAAGAGAGCGGCCCGGAGCGCGCCGTAGTGCGCGGCTTCGTCGCCGCCGAGCATGCCGCTCGTACGGGCCAGCGTCGGGTCTTTGAAACTCTTGATCAGGCTCAGGTACGCCTTGCAGGCTTCCATCTCTTTCAGCGAAGCCAGCTGCACGACTTTAACCACATCGGTGAGTTTGGCTCCGACGGGCGCCACGTAATCGCTGACCGGCAGTGAGACGACCGGGTCGGCAACCTGCGGGTTCACCACCTGCATGCCGTTGATCGTCGCGATCAGTGAGTCACGATGAGAGATATGGTGCTGGAGGAACGTGCCGGCGATCGAGAGAATCGGGGCGACCGCCGCCGCCTGCATGAAGGGCAGAGTCGCGGCCGCCGAGTACAATGCGATGGCCTCATGTTCGAGAGCGAGAGCCGCGTTCAAGAGTTGCGCATCTTCGACGAAGACGTTGGCGGGCCGGGTGGAGGCGTTGTCTGTGGTTGCACGTAAGTCGCCGCGGCCGCATGCCGCCATGAAAAGACCGCTGGCCGACGCGAGGGCCGCGTTTTTCAGCCAGAGTCTGCGGGATTGGCATTCAACATCGGTTTCTTTGCCCTTTTCGAGCGCGAGTGCCAGTTTGGTCACGGTCTTCATACGTTGATCTCCTTAGTGGTGATCTCCGCTTTACGTCCCGCAATTCAGTCACCATGACGAGTACGCGAAGGGGCCAGTGCCCGTCACAAGTTTCGAAAGAAATTTGGGAGTCTCAGAATGAGACGACCGGCGGGCATTTACGCAGATAT
>DASUEL010000412.1:0-2029 GCA_036275095.1 Bdellovibrionales bacterium | reverse complement strand
CGAAGCTCTGGGCTTCCGAAAGCTGGCTTTGGCCGATTAGTTTCGTGGTCTTTCTTTGGACCACGCTCGAAGGGTTCGTGCTCGTTTCGGCCACTCCCGACATCTTCGTCGCGTTCTTCGTTTTCTTGATCGCGGCGCTGGTGCTACGTTTTATCCGCCTGGGCCTCGAAGTGCACGACGTGGCGCTTTTCGCGGGGGTCTTGGGTCTCGGCTATTTGACCAAGACGGTGTTGCTGCCGATTGGATTGGTGGCGGCCGCGGCGTTGGCTTTCGCATTGCGGAGAGAGCGCCTGTTTTTCAGGCGCGCGCTGGCTGCGGCCGCGCTGTTTACAGCGATCGCACTCGTTTACGCGGGCGCGATCAGCTACAAGTACGGCCGCTTCACGTACGGCGAGAGCGGCCGGTTCAACTTTTTGTGGCAAGTCAACGGCGTGCCCGTCGCTTACGCCACCGGTGCCGGCACGGGCGAAGGAGCGTTGATCAACGATTACCGAAAACCCGAGCACGGGGCGCTTTTCGTTTTCGATCGCAGGCCCATAGGAACCTGGCCTTACTGGTACGATCCCGGGTACTGGCTCGAGGGCCTCAGGCCGAAGTTCGACGGCCCCGCTTTCGTGTCGCTCCTGAAGGAGAACGGGCGCTTGCTGGCGAATTATTTTTGGGGCGAGCTCCTTGCGCTGTCGGCAGTTGCGGGCATTCTTCTATTTTTGGCCGTGGCATTCAGGCGCGCCTGGGCTGTGGGTGAGGTCACGCAGGCTCTTTGGCCGGCGGTCGCGATTTCGTTCGCGGGATTCGCGGGCTATGCGGCCTTGCGCATCGACCATCGCTATCTCGGCCCGTTCGCCTCGATAATTTATGTTTGGGCCTTTTTCGCACTAGCGCCGTCGGCTTTCGCCAAGTTTGCGAGGCTCGCGTTGGTCTTTTGTGCCGGCATGTTTCTCGTGCAGTCCACGTATACGATCACGCGAATTCACGAGCTTGGCGGCGCTCAGTTCGGCTTCGGCGCGCAAGACAAGTTCGCCAGCCGGCATTTGCGTCTTGAAATCGCCGAAGACCTTCAGCGCTTAGGGTTACGGCCGGGCGATCGAATCGCCGCGTTCACGTCGGCCGAGCGCTGGCAAACACCGGCGTTTTTCTGGGCGAAGCTCGCGGGCGTGCAGATCATCGCCGATTTCAAGCCGGCGAGCGGCGATCCGTTCGACGAATTTGAAAAACTGAGCGAGGCGGCCCGCGGCTCGCTTTTGGCTGAGCTCCGGCGCGCGGGCGCAATAGCGATCGTGGCGGCCTTGACCGACGAGCAGAGGGCTCGCGCGACGCTCGAGTGGAAAAAGGCCGCACGCTCCGGCCATTCCGTGCATTTTCTGAGCCCGCCGGCCCATGAATGAAGGAGAGAAAGAAATGAAGCCGAAAGTTTTGACCTTCGACATTTTTGGCACCGTACTGAATTGGCGAGAAGGTTTGCGGCGCGAGCTCGCGAGCTACGGCATCGAGCTGACGCCCGAGCTCTTCGACGAGATCGTCGACATTCAAGGCGCCGACGAAAAGCTCGGGTTCAAAACTTACTCCGAAATTACCGCGAGAAGTCTGGTGGAGGCGTGCGCGTTCAGGCGCGAAGACGCGGACGAAATTTCGCAGCGAATCGGTTATTGGCCGCTCTACGACGACTCCGCCGAAGCACTCGAGGCCTTGATGGCGAAGGCACCTTGCGTGGCCATGTCGAATAGCGACCGGTTGCATGGAGAGCAAGTTCAAGAGCAGCTGGGATTTCGTCTCTCGAGCTGGTTCTGTGCCGAACAGACGCGCGTTTACAAACCTGATCCCGAGTTCTGGCGGCAAGTCTCGAGCGAGCTCAAAATACCTCTCAATCGCGATTGGTGGCACGTTTCGGCCTACGCGGACTATGACTTGAATACCGCGCGGGAGCTGGGCCTGACGTGCGTGTTTATCGAACGGCCGCATTCGCGTCCGGGCCCGCACGACCTTCGTTTCGAGTCGCTCCTAGAGCTTGCTCAACGTATCGACTGAGTCA
>DASUEL010000411.1:0-4293 GCA_036275095.1 Bdellovibrionales bacterium | reverse complement strand
CACCACAACAGCGAAGACGGTAACCGCAGCGAAATATCCACTACCGGGCGCGCTCCAGATCGCAAGCCTCGTGCTGATCGTGATCGGGTTGGCCACGTTCATCGCGGGCGTGACCCAAAATCCCGGCCGCATTTGGCCCTCTTACTTGACCTCGTTCTTCTACTTCACGACGCTCGCTCTCGGCGGCCTATTCTTCGCCGCGATTCTGCACGTGACCAAAGCCGGCTGGGGCGTCACCGTTCGCCGGTTTTCAGAGGCCTATTCGAGCTTCATGCCCGTTGCGTTCGTACTCGGCCTGGTCCTGGTGTTTCTGGGCGCCGATCATCTTTATATTTGGCTGAATCCCGAGACTGTCGCGAAAGACGCGCTTCTTCAGGCGAAGCAGGCCTACCTGAATCGCCCGTTCTTCATCGTGCGCACGATTTTGTTTTTCGGGCTTTGGCTGCTTTTCGGCTACATGATCGTCGGAAAGTCGCTCAAACAAGACGACTCGGGTGACGAAAACCTCACGCACAGCGCGCTCGGCTGGTCGATCGCGTTCTTGATGGTATTCGCGCTTTCTTATTCGCTGTTCTCCATCGACACGCTGATGAGCCTGCATCCGCACTGGTTCAGCACGATCTTCGGCGTGTACTGCTTCGCCGGAATGTTTCAGTCGACCATGGCCTTCACGGTGCTCTTCATCGCCCACCTCATTCGCACGGACCAAATGAAAGACGCGATCAACGTGAACCACCTGCATGACGTTTCAAAGCTCATGTTCGCGTTCACGGTGTTCTACGCGTACATCGCGTTTTCACAGTTCATGCTGATCTGGTATGCGAACGTGCCCGAGGAGACCTCGTTCTTTCTCCATCGCGGCCACGGCGGCTGGATGGCGGTCTCGATGAGCCTGCTTGTCTTCAAATTCATCGTGCCGTTCTTGGCGCTTTTGCCCCGTTGGGCCAAACGCACGCCGGCTCACGCCAGTGCGGTCGCGATTTTGATCTTGATCATGCAGTATGTGGACAACTTCTGGCTCGTTTACCCGAACTTCTTCGAAGGACACCTCGTGTTCGGCGTTTATGAAGTCGGCGTGTTCCTGGGCTTCTTGGGCGCGTTCCTGTTCATGGTCACGCGTTTTTTGAAGAAGTACCCGGTCATTCCTCCGAAAGACCCGCGCCTCCACGAAGCGCTCCATCATCATATTTGAGCGCGAGAGCAAACAGACCGCGAAACGACGAGCGCCCAGCCTATCGGTTGGGCGTTTGTTTTTGCACGACCTGATGATTCGTTCGGAGATTAGAAGCGCGTGTTAGGTGACTGATAGCAGAGATACTCTTTGCGAACGATGCCGCCGGTTGAGCGGTTCACGCTGCGGGTGAAAGACGGGTAGCCTGTGTTGACCGGGCGGGCGGAGACGTCGATCGTCAGCTCGAAGTTTTCGCCCGTCGCTTTCTTGATCATGGTCGGCGCCGACTTCTCAACCTCGATTCGAAGACTGTAGGGGCGCCCCATCACTTGCCTGCGGCGGTTGTCTTCAAAGACCGTAACTTCGACTTCGTTGTAGTTTCCCTGGCTCGAGTATACGTCGAGGAGTTTTAGTACGTGCACGCGCCCCGAGGCGACCTGTTCGACACACGTCGTGATCTGAAGAGCGGTCTCAGCCGAAGCATTGTGGCCCGTGAATACCAGAATTAAGGCAATAAGCGCGCGCATCATGGTTCCTTGTCTTCTCCCACAAGAGTTGTACGGTGCCGGGGCAAAAGGCGTACCGGGGGAGCATGGCTTCGGTACGATTAGAGGATGTCTGGGCGGCCCAGGTGCCGGTTATCGCCTGCACAGTCCTGAACTAAGTGCAGGCGCGTCCGCGTGCGCCATTGGCCTATGGCCCCTTTCAGTTTTTGAGTCTCCCTGAGACGGGAGGTGCGGAGAGGCTGGACGCAAAGCTTGAATATTCCTAAATAATTTCAAAAGCTTGCTTGACGTTTTGCGGCTGAGGTTGGTACTCCCAAGGGGCACGCCTTGAAAAGGGTGGCACGCCCGTAAAAGGAAGGCTAAAATATTCATATGAACCGAGATTCGCACACGAAAATCGTAAATCCGCCTCTGGCCAACCCGGCCAACAGCAGTCTCATGACTCTCACTCACAATTAATGTCTTCCGTTCGCATTCGTCTGCCCGACAATTCGGAGCGCACATTTGAAAAGCCGCCGACCGTCTTAGAGCTGGCTCAAAGCATCGGTCCGCGCTTGGCATCGGCAACCTTAGGCGGCGTCGTCAACGGCCAGATCGTCGATCTGCGCGCGACGATCCCGGACGGTGCGACCGCGAAGATCATCACCGAAAAAGACCCCGAGGCTCTCGAAGTGATTCGTCACTCCGGCGCGCACATTCTCGCGCAAGCGGTGCAGGAGCTCTGGCCCGACGTCAAAGTCACCATCGGCCCGGTCATAGATAACGGTTTTTATTACGACCTCGATTCGCCGCGCGCGTTCGCACCGGAAGATCTCGAAAAGATCGAAAAGAAAATGGAAGAGATCGTGAAGCGCGGTCTCCCGATCGTGAAAGAAGTGTGGCCCTACGAAAAGGCGGTCGACACCTTCACCAAGATGGGCGAGCGCTTCAAAGTCGAGATCATCAACGACCTGAAGGCCAAAGGCGAAAACGAGTTCGGCGTTTATAAGCAAGGGGAATGGTTCGATCTCTGCCGCGGTCCTCACGTGCAAAAAACCTCCGACGTGAAAGCCGTGAAAGTTCTCTCTGTCGCCGGAGCCTACTGGCGCGGGGACGAGAAGAACCCGCAGCTTCAGCGTATCTACGCCACTGCCTTCACCAGCAAGAAAGATCTCGAACACTACCTGAACATGCTCGAAGAGGCGAAAAAGCGCGATCATCGCAAGCTTGGCAAAGAGCTCGGGCTCTTTCATCTCCATCAGCTTTCGCCGGGCGCGCCGTTTTTCACACCCAAAGGCGCGATCATCTACAACAGCCTGCAAAATTACATTCGCGAGCTCTATCTCGAGTACGGCTACGAAGAGGTGATCACTCCGCAGATCTACGACATGGACCTCTATCGCATCTCGGGCCACGCCGATAATTACGCCGACAACATGTACTTCACCGAGATCGACAAACGCATGTTCTCGGTCAAACCCATGAACTGTCCGGGCCACTGCGTACTCTACGGATTCGAGCGCAAATCGTACCGCGATCTTCCGTGGCGTGTGGCCGATTTCGGCCGTTTGCATCGCTACGAGAAAAGCGGCGTGATGCATGGCTTGACTCGCGTTCGAAGCTTCGCTCAAGACGACGCTCACATTTTCTGCACGCTCGGCCAAATGCAAGGCGAGATCGAAAGCTTCATGAAGATGCTCAACCAGGTGTACAAGCAGCTGGGCATGGAGCGCTTCGACGTATTTCTCTCGACCCGCCCGCCGAAACGCCTCGGCAGTGAAGAGGTCTGGGACAAAGCCGAAGGCGCGCTGGCTGAAGCGCTCAATCGCCTGAAAATACCGTACAAGATCAATCCCGGCGACGGCGCTTTCTACGGCCCCAAGCTCGACATCGTGTTCAAAGACGCGCTCGATCGGCCTTGGCAGCTCGGCACCATCCAGTGCGACTTCAATCTTCCGGAGCGCTTTGGGCTCGAGTACATCGGCGAGGACAATGCGGCCCACCGGCCCGTCATGCTTCATCGCGCGATTCTAGGCTCACTTGAGCGTTTCATCGGCGTATATCTCGAGCACTGCGCGGGCCGCTTGCCCACTTGGCTGAGCCCCACGCAAGTTGTGATCGTCAACGTGACCGATCGCCAATCGGCCTATGGCCAGGAGCTCAAAGCTCAGTTCAAAGCGCGCGGCATTCGCGCGCAGTTCGACGATCGAAACGAAAAGATCGGTTACAAGATTCGCGAAGCGCAGCTGGCCAAGATTCCGTACATGGTGGTCATCGGCGATCGCGAAGTGGAGCAAAAAACGCTTTCGCTCCGAATGCCCGACGGGAAAACCCGGGATGGGCTTTCGGTCGACAATTTCATCAACGCCGTTTCCGAGGAGATCAAGGGGCGAAAGCTCCAAAGCTCTCTTTTGAATGGCGAGAGCGGCCCGAACGGGCACGCTCAAACGTAAACCGCGATCGGCGCGGCTTACGTCAAAAACGCAAGGTTGGTCCGCATGGGGCGGGCTCAACCAGACTAACGTGGTCCGTGGCCGGGTAGTGCCGCTGACCCGAACAAAGGAGGCTACCCATCAATAAGTTTAGAGACAAAGACCGTGAGAAAGGTCTACGCGTGAATTACGAGATTCGAGCGCC
>DASUEL010000410.1:0-2553 GCA_036275095.1 Bdellovibrionales bacterium | reverse complement strand
CCGGCTGCGCGCTGCTGCACTATTCAGCCAGCGGACGCTCGCCAAGCACGCGGCTGGCGCGTGGGACTCGCTTCCGCTTGAGGCCGAAGTGCTGCACCGCGTGCAGCTCGATGTGCGCCATGGCATCGGGCACCGAATCGGTGACCAGCATCAGATCGAGGTCGGCCGCCGAGATCGTGCCGGCGTCGATCATCATCTTGAGCATCGCGATGAACGGCTCCCAGTAGTCGTTGCCCATCAGCACGATTGGGAACTGCAGAATCTTGCGCGTCTGGATCAGCGTCAGGGCTTCGGTGAGCTCGTCGAGCGTGCCGAAGCCGCCCGGCAAGATCACGAAGGCCGAGGAATACTTCACCAGCATCACCTTGCGAACGAAGAAATAATAAAAGGTCAAAGCGCACGTCAGAAACGGATTCGCGTGCTGCTCGTGCGGAAGCCTGATGTTACAGCCCACCGACGTGCCACCCGCCTCGAAGGCGCCGCGGTTCGCCGCTTCCATCACACCTGGTCCCCCGCCCGTCATGACGGTCAGCCCGCCTTGGGCCAGCGTCTCGCCCACCTTGCGGGCCAGCTCATAATATTGATGCCCGGGTGTGAACCGCGCCGAACCGAAAACCGTGACGGTCACCCCAATCTTGTAGAGGCCGCGAAAACCGCGAAGGAACTCGATGGCGATGCGCAAGACGCGCAAATGATCCTGCCAGAGCGGATCGCGGTCGGCGAGGAGGCGCTCTTCGCCGCGAATATCCGTGGGGATGACCGTGGGTTTTGGGGTTACGTGATCTTTCGACATTAACTCCACGAATCAGCCGACTCGCAACCGCGGTCAATCCTTTAATTCACTCTCGATTCCAAATTTTTCAGAATGGGTGACACGAAACGGCCCTGTCGGCGCTCTCACGTGGCACCGGCCTTGCTTTTGTGGGACGGGAATCGTCACCGATTATGAGAATTTTACTCGCACTCCTCATTCTAGCGCATCAAACCGCGTTCGCCGGAAACGTCGTGCACGCGCAATTTGAAGTGCTCGCGGCCCAAGGCGGCGCGATCGTTTTGATCGGCAATTATTACGAAGCCAAGGTTCAATGTGAGAGCTCGGAGCTCGCGTTGAAGCATCGCTACGATCAAAAGCTGGTCGGCACGTTCGTGTTCGACTCACGAGCGGAATGTGAAGGCTTCGTTCAATATGTTTTGTCGGGAGACGCGAAGGCAGGCCTGAGCCTCGACCTGTATCTACAGGACACGCGCGTCGTCGGTATCTCGCGCGCCTCGTACCCGCGCTACAAATAGTCGATCGAACTCATTTCGATCGCGCATAAGCAAACTCTCCATTCGTCCAGATTGCTCGATCCATTAGCAGTGCTTCTGGACATTTAACGCAGGACTCCGAAAAACTAGACCTTCGTCCTGAGTTATCGGGGAAAATTCCCGACTTCCGCCCTGTTTTCAGTGCCAAACAGTCCAGCTTGGCCATATTTCGCTGGTCTTTGGATTAGCCGCTTTACCGGACCTTGGTTTTGTTCCTACGATTATTAAGATTTTTACACAAACTACCAGGGAGGGGTTTATGTACGCACGGTGGAGTCTTTTAGTAGGGATGCTATTCACAGCCGGCGCAGTTCACGCCGCAGACGTCGTCGAAAATGAAGTGATCGTACGACTCGAAAAGAACGTCAGCCTCGAGCAATTTGAAGTTTCAGTTCTCGATGTCGACGGCGAAGCGAACGTTGAAGTCGTTGAGGCTCTCGTTCCCGATCTGAACATGTATCTGGTCCGCACGAAGAAAGGTCACTCGGTTCGTGGAGCGATGGGCTTGCTCTCCGCCAACCCGCTCGTGAAGTACGCTCAGCCCAATCATAAGATTCAGCGTCGCAATACGCCGAATGACGAAATGTTCAAAAACATGTGGCCGCTGGCGAACCCGGCGAACAACGGCGCCGATATCAAGGCGATCGAAGCTTGGAAGCTCGGCACGGGCGGCAAAGACAAGCTCGGCGCCGACATCGTCGTAGCCGTGGTTGACGGCGGCGTCGACGTCGCTCACCAAGACTTGGCCGCGAACATTTGGACGAACTCGAAAGAAATCGCCGGCAACGGCAAAGACGATGACGGCAACGGCTACGTTGACGACATCTACGGCTGGAACGCGTTCAACAACAATGGCACGATCACCAAAGACTACCATGCCACGCACGTCGCCGGCACTGTCGGCGCGGTCGGTAACAACAACAAGCAAGTTACCGGCGTGAACTGGAACGTGAAGATCATGTCGATTGTCGGCGCCTCTGGCAACACCGCCACCGTCGCGAAAGCGTACGGCTACGTCGCCGCTCAAAAGAAATTGTTCCTCGAGAGCAAAGGCCAAAAAGGCGCGAACGTCGTCGTCACGAACTCGAGCTTCGGCGTCGACTACGGCGACTGTGCTTCAGCCACCTACAAAGCGTGGAACGACCTGTATGACTATATGGGCTCACTCGGCATCCTTTCAGCCGCGGCCACCGCGAACCTGAACATCGACGTCGACGTCAAAGGCGACGTTCCGACCGGTTGTGC